>CAYYXC010000143.1:0-3545 GCA_964475505.1 uncultured Chitinophaga sp. | reverse complement strand
TACGAGGGCGGGGTGCTTGATCGGATTGAAGGAAATAAAGCAGTACGCTGTCCCCCACATTTTTTTGAATCCGCTCTGCCGTGTGTTGTGAAAGACAGAGGCCTCGACTGAATCCGCTGTCAGGCCAAAATGGTCGCTCTCCCTTTTTCAAAAAAGGGGGCATTTGTTGGTCGAAAAAGGATTTATCAACCCCCTTCACCAGTAAGCCCTCCATGTCCTCCTCTGTTTTCAATACTCCATAACGAGTAGCAAATCGATGCACCGATCGAACGGAATTATTTTTTTGGATGGAGTCGATCAATAGATCGTTTTGACGAATGGGAATCTCCTCAGATATTAAAGAATGGGGTGCCTGTCTTTCCTGAATGCGGATATGGCCCCAAAAGCCAAAAACCTTTTCCTGGATCGCTGCTTGAAATCCGTTCACCAATGATACGGAAACGATCATAACCGCTACGCTGATGGCGGTGGCGCTGATGGAGATGCGCATGATGAACCGCGCAAAACTTCGCTGCTGGTTCCAGGCAATGCGCCGGGCCATGAATGGGATCAACCGAAAAGCTCTAGCCAATGCCAAGGGTTTGCTCAAAATTAAAAGACTGTGGCCTATTTATTGGTTAATATTGTCTTCTCATGCGTGCTATTTTTACCAGCTTCTTATTTGTGTTCAATGTATGCTGCTTTTCGGCAGCGGCACATCAAGTGGATTCTGTCTACTCCGAGAAGATTCGATCCGTAAAACTTTTTCGGTTGGGAGATCCAGTTTCTTACCCGATCCTTTTCATGAATGCCAACGAGCAATTGGAGTTGCATTTTGACGACATGGATGGGGATGTAAAATTTTATTACTACTCGTTGCAGCTTTGCAACGCAGACTGGCGTCCGGCCAATCTCTCTCCGTTCGATTATTGGCGTGGCTTTCTATCGAACCGGATCAGCAATTATCGGATCTCTAACCTGGTTCAAACCCGATACACGCATTACCAGGCCGTCTTTCCCGAGCGAAATGCCGGCCCCACTAGAGGGGGTAATTATTTGCTACGGGTCTACTTGAATGACGATACCAATCGAGTCGTATTTACCCGTCGCGTGTTGGTTGTCAACAAAAAAGTTTCGGTGGGCGGGGCGGTGCTACAGGCATTTCGAGGTGATTTTTTTCAGACCCATCAGCGTGTGCTTGCTACTGTCAATACCCAAGGGGCCAACATGCAAACTTTCTCACCGCAGGACCTCAAGCTGGTGATCCTTCAGAATTACAACTGGCCCATGGCGCGTTTGTTGGACCGTCCCACGATCTTTCGTTCTAATTATTATGAGTATGCGGAGGAGGAGCCAACTCGATTCCCCGCTGGTAAAGAGTGGCGTTGGGTAGATCTGCGGAGTTTTCGTTTACGAAGCGAGCGGGTGAGTCGGATCGTGGACAGCGATACCTCCAACCGAATCGATGTGTACGTAACTCCTGATGAGGATCGGCAACGACAGGTTTATGTATTCTACCGCGATCTCAATGGGTTGTTTACTACTGAAACCCGCGACAATTCGAACCCCTGGTGGCAAAGTGAGTATGCTTGGGTGCATTTTACCTATGTACCACCCGGAAGAAAACCGCTAGCGGGTAGGAGAGTCTTTATTCAGGGGGAGCTTTCCGGATACGGTGCGGGCGCCGCCCATGAAATGCGGTTCGTTGATTCCCTCGGGGTTTATCAAGGAAAACTTTATCTCAAACAAGGCTTCTATAACTACCGCTATGCTGCAGTTCCGGATCCCAATCCCTCCGCGGCAACAGTTAGTGCCAGCTCCATCGAGGGTGATTTCTGGGGAACCGAAAATCAATATTTTCTTTTGTTGTATTTCCGGCCCTTTGGCGCAAGGGCCGATGAGCTGATTGGAGCCACAGAACTGCGCTCCAATTTCATGCGCTGATCGCGATGCTGTATCTTTGCATCGGCAGGTCTTACACGGCCAGCTCCTGCTGAACCCTCCCAGGGCCGGAAGGCAGCAAGAGTAGGTGGTTGAGCGGCGCGATGTAATAAGCCTGCCACTTTTTTTTACACCTCTTTAATCGAAATATGAAATTCTTTATTGACACTGCCAACCTATCTCAGATCCGTGAGGCCCATGAGTTGGGGATATTGGATGGTGTAACCACCAACCCTTCATTGATGGCAAAAGAAGGCATCAAAGGGGAGGCTGCCATCATGAATCACTACCGGGCCATTTGTGAAATGGTTGATGGTGATATCAGTGCAGAGGTAATCTCCACCGATTATGCTGCCATCATTGAAGAAGGAAAAAAACTCGCTGCCATTCATCCAAACATTGTGGTGAAAGTGCCGATGATCAAAGATGGGATCAAGGCAATCAAATGGTTTTCCGATAATGGCATTAAGACCAATTGTACCTTGGTATTCTCTGCTGGTCAGGCCATCCTTGCCGCTAAAGCAGGTGCCACCTATCTGTCACCTTTCATCGGACGGGTTGATGATACGAATTGGGATGGAATTGAACTCATCTCCCAGGTAGCCAATATTTACTCTTTACAGGGTTTCAAGACTCAAATCTTGGCCGCATCCATACGCAATGCATTGCATATCGTGAAATGCGCGGAGGCTGGTGCGGATGTGTGTACTTGTCCGCTGGATTCCATCCTTGGTTTATTAAAGCATCCGCTGACGGACATTGGCTTGGCCAAATTCCTGGAGGACGCTAAAAAGACAGTTTAATAATCATATTTAATAATAAAAAAACCCCGGATCTCCGGGGTTTTTTTTTATTTGTACATCATCAGCGCAGGAACAGCATCTCTCTGTATTTGGGCAGATCCCATTCGCGATCGTCAATGATGAGTTCAAGTTTATCTACATGGTAGCGTATTTCATCGAAATAAGCGTCTTTCACTTTTTCCTGGTAAGCGATGGCTTTCTCACGTGTATCCGTAAGGGCATTGCACGCTTTGCGGGCCTCGGTCATTTCCTCAACCATTCGATTGATCTGGTTAACATGATCAGATATTCTTGAGAGCATGGCGCTTTGGGTAGCGTAGGCGCTGTTCGATAATCCGGCTTCTTTCAGTCCGCGTATGTTATCAGTCAATCTGCTCTGATAACGCAGTGCGGCAGGAAGAATGTGACTGTGGGCCAATTCTCCCATCATTCGACTTTCGATCTGAACTTTTTTAATATACTTCTCCAGTTCGATCTCGTGGCGAGCTTCCAACTCTTCATGCGAGTAGATATGGTGTTCTTCAAAAAGTCGCTGTGCTTTTTCAGTGATCATTGCATCCAGGGCGCGCGGGGCGGTTTTCACATTTTCCAATCCCCTTTTAGCAGCCTCTTTTTCCCATGCATCGCTGTATCCATCCCCTTCGAATAAGATTCGCTCACTGTCTACGATGTACTGACGGATCACATGCATCAGGGCTATCTCTTTCTTGTCACCTTTTTCCATGTGCGCGTCAACATCTTTTTTGAAGCGCTTGAGCGTATCAGCCATGATGGTGTTGAGTACGGTCATTGGATTGGCACAGTTGGCGGAGGATCCTACCG
>CAYYXC010000142.1:0-3605 GCA_964475505.1 uncultured Chitinophaga sp. | reverse complement strand
GTTGGGTCCGTGAAATGTTCCGCCACCTCCGAATGGATTTGGGGTGTAGGTGGTTGTTCCACTTGGACCGTAAAACGTACCCCCACCTCCAAATGGGTTCGGCGTATAGGTTGTCGTCCCACTGGGACCATGGAGCGTTCCGCCTCCGCCAAATGGGTTGGGGGTGTAGGTAGTCGTACCGCTAGGTCCATGGAATGTTCCCCCGCCGCCGAATGGATTCGGCGTATATGTGGTCGTTCCACTCGGCCCGTAAAAAGTGTCTCCACCTCCAAAAGGATTAGGGGTGTATGTCGTCTGCGCAAAGCTTGATGATGTGACGCAGAGCAATAAGACAATAAGGTTCTTCATTGAATCCCTCTTTGGCGGTTGATTTGCTTTCAGTCTATAACTGCCTAGGCTCATTATTTGAGCCTATATCGACAGATCATGAGCAACTAAAACCTGTAAGAAAGAGGGGTGACATGGAGTTACTTGGGGAGATTGCGCGGCTAAAGCGGATTAATTCCGAAATCCTTGAACTCCTGGATCAGTTGGTCAGAAAACAGGTGCTGCTGGAGAATGAATTACGCCAGCAGGAAAAATTAAGGGTAGAGAAACCGATCACGACTCAAGCCGTTCCGCCAAAGAAAGAAAGTCACAGATTGTGGGTAAGAGCAGGGGATATCTGCAGATCCAAGCGTAATCCCGACAGCCTATTGCCTATCTCCACGTCCAATTGGTATCGGGGGGTATCTAGCTGGCAACGGATCAGTATCCAAACTAGAAAGTCTCGAGTTATTCGATCAAGCTTGCCAACTGTGAGCTTTTGGCCAACGGTTTCCATAAACAGCTTAAGTTTGATCCACGATAAGTGCTTCATAAAAAAATTCTGTCAATTTTTTCAGATTTTTTCGGGTCCGCAAGCAATCATGGAAAATTCAACTACTGCTTTTTCTCCAATTTGTGACACCTCAATTAGATTTCTTGCCGGCCCCTGAGGCCCAAATGTTTTAAGAAAAATATCGTTGACTATAGGTTTGTATTCAAGATTGGTCAGGTATGCAAAGACCAACATCACATCATCTGCCGAAAGGTCTGCGGCTCGCACTAAGCGTAAGCAGTACTCCATGCTCAATTCGGCCTGATCTCTTGGATTTTTGGGTATTAGCCCAGTTTTTGTATCTCGAGGCATCTGGCCCCCGACAAACACCATATTTCCGCAGCGTGTTGCTTGTGCCACGGGAGAAGTTGAAGGGGGGACATTCAAACTGTGGATGCGTTTGCTCACTTTAGTACTCCTTTTTTATTCACTGTCGCTTGAAACTCGTCAATGCCCCAGTAACCTCCCTCTCTCCCGTAGCCAGCCTCTCCGAAACCGCCAGTCGGCACATCTGGCCCTTGAATCTTTGTGGTATTTAAGCCGATGCTACCGAATCGGATCCAAGGGCGACACTCTAGAAAAGCTTCCGGGTTGTCACCGTAAAAATACGCTGCCAGATTTTGGCGATTTGTATCTATAAGGGCCTCAAGTTCTGCGTGACTGGCGAATTGGCGTACTACGAACAGTGGGCCAAAGGCCTCCTCGTGATCAAGAGGAGAATCCCTGTCAAGACGAAATGCGGTTAGGGGATATGTGTAGCCCTGTCCATCGCCGAGTACACCAGCCCTCAGAATCAAGTCTGCTCCTAGTCCTTGGAAAGAGTGCTGTAGTCGCTTTAATCGTTCAAGAGACTCAAGGCTCCTAACGGGTCCGAACGAAACACCCTTTATTTGTGATGGTCCACATAGATAATCATTTCCGATTGCTTGCAATTCGCTTTGTAGCGCTTTCGCAATTCTTGAATCTACTAAAACTCGGTTTACCGATGAGCATGCCTGACCTGCGGCACGGCTTTTTCGGTCAAGAAGGTCTCGCGCCGCTTTTTTAAGGTCTGCGTTTTCAAAAACGACAAACGGACAATTCCCACCGAGCTCAAGAACGCATGGAATTGCTTTTTTTCCGGCTGTCTCTGCAATCTGCCTGCCCGCCGCGGTAGAGCCCGTCATACTGACAATGGAAATATCTGATTCAGCGATCAAACATCTTATTTCTTGTGGATTCTCAAGATAGGCAAAAATAATTAGATCCCTAAAGCTGTCTGGTAAGCACTGTTGAAAAGTTTTAGCGCAAAAAAACCCCAAGGGTGATGGCTTGATCACGACAGGACAGCCTGCTGCGATAGCGGGGGCTAGCTTTCGCGTAATACCAGCGATCGGATCGTTAAAGGCTGTAATTAATAAAGCTGTCCCCAAGGGCGATTTATGCGGTATACCAGCGTCAAATCCGTATTTTTGAAGCTGTATTTGGAGAGAAACCAAAGCAGAATCAACAAACGACGCAGCGTAAAAAACCTCGTTCTGTGCCTCCTCAGGTGTTTTCCCCACCTCTTTCTGTATTGCGTCGCTTAACTCTTGGCTTGATTGGAGAATACTTTTCGACAGATCGCGCAGCAGATGGATCCGGTCTTGCTCAGCAATCACAGCCTTACGATGAGATTTAATCCAAGAGTCGACATCACGAAAATTGCTGAGTCCTATTTCGGAAAACACCGCGCCGTCATTAGGAGAGATACATTTGTGACTACTCATAAAAATTTAAAAAGAGGTAAGAATTTCAACAATCTTGTCTAGGGAATTTGCGTCTTGTAGCAGGCATAAGCGGACGTAGTCAGGCTCATGAAGTCCAAATGTAGTACCGAGTAACGCATAAGCGCTCATGGTTTTTTCGGCATCAATAAGTTTTCCGGCAAGCCCATTTTTATATGGAAATAGGTAAAATCCTCCTCTTCCTGGTGTGCACTCGTAGCCAGCTTTTAATAATTTTTCAAGAACCTGTTTGCGCAATTCTTCTAGCCGCTTGGTGGGCGGTGGATTTTCGAGGATGCTTGCAAGAGAGCTTTGAAGAATTCCTGCTGGTGGCGATATCAACATAGTTTGAATATCCACGTATCGGCTAAGGACGGATTCCTGGGCATGTAGCGCACCTAGTCGCCAGCCTTGGGCCAAAAAATTCTTGGAGACAGAGTTAATAACTATGGTTGAACTGCAATATAATTCTCTTGGCGTGAAATACCCTGTGCTTTGCTCAGCTGTCTCGCTGAAGCTCTCGTCCAGGATCAGCCATGCACCCCTAGACTCACACATGTGAGCTAGTGAGTCAATTTTTTCCAACGTATAAACCACCCCGGTCGGATTGCAGGGATTGCTGATAACAACAAGATCAGCAGGTCGTATTTCCTTGCTCCAACGCTCAGTTTCAAGATCCCAGTTATTCGATCGGGTACGCGACAGAAGTTTCGTCGGGATATTAAGTGCCTCAGCGAGTTGCCAGTAACGCACACGAGCCGTGTCCCAGGCTCGCGAAGGGCGGCATACAGGCAGCGGAATGAGGCTTTTGCCCCTCCCGTGATTACAAGGGTCTCGGCACTCGCCTTCCAATGGCTAAAAAGCCTTTCAGCCATCAACTCGCGACATCGCAAGTCGCCCCTAGGCGGAGAGAGCCGCGTATCGACGGTGTGGTTCAGCAAACTGAGAGGTTGGTGCGGAAATGTCGGGGTGGATAGGCTTAAAACAGGCAGTCCGCGCGA
>CAYYXC010000141.1:0-3620 GCA_964475505.1 uncultured Chitinophaga sp. | reverse complement strand
GGTAACCACTTTGCCATCGGTAGTAACGGAATAAGCGCGCTGATCAATAATGGGCACAGGTTTGTCTTTTTCACAAGCCGCTAAGAAGAAAATTGAGGACAGGATTAGGATTGAGATACGCATAGGAATTGGTTTAGAGTTGAGGGTTGAGATTTAGTGTTCGAGGTTTATAGTTTAGAGTTGAGAGTTAAAGTTTAAAGTTGACCGTTACATATACGTTCCGGCCGCGGAAATTGGGTAGATAGTTCGTGTCTTGATAGTTCAATAGATTTTCGATGCCGGCTTGCAGTTGAATGTTTTTTTGGATTGGTATGCCGCCGGAAAGATTGACCTGTATAAATCCAGTGGCGAATTCATCTTGCCGATCGTGCACTCCATTGCCATTGCTATTGGCAACGGTCCACCTGCTTCTATACATCATCCGCAAATACAAAAACCGATGTTCAGCGGGTTGATAACGCAACTTGAATTGCGCCTGATGCGTGCTTCGGCTGGGTAAGCCCGTGTATTCGCGAATCGACATCACTCGACTGGAACCATCGGCTGCCCGGGTATATTCCAATCCTTTTTTAATGCGGGCGCGTTCGTCTTTATCGCCGGTGCGTAACCACTGATAGCCACCCTCTACACGCCAACGAACATGCGGCTGCCATTTGACCTCTGCCTCCAGCCCCATTGTGTATGCACGCTTCACATTGAGGTAACTGAAGATCTGTGCACCATCAATGCGAGTTGCTACTTGTCGCACATCAATCAGTGAACGGATATCATTTCGAAATCCATTCAAACGAAATGAAAGGGATGGCTTGGGTTGAAAACTGATACCGAGATTGGTACCGGTAGAATACTCGGGTCGCAGATCGGATAGTTTGACAAAATCGGGTTGCAACTCAGCGATCTGCCCGATGCGATTCAATTCATTGATGATTCGAATGGCATCTTGCGTACCATAAACAGAATAACCACCAGCTGCATTATTGGTGAAATTCAAATAGAGTTGACGAAAATCAGGTGCTTTGAATCCTTGTCCCACCGAACCCTGGATCAACCATTTTTCATTGGGTTTATACCGGATCGACCATTTGGGTGTAAGGGCCGCTGCGAACAATTGGTTGTCATCGTAGCGCATACCCGCTACCGAGATCCATCGCTCACTGATCTTCCACTCCCACTGTGTGAATGCATAGGCCACTCGGTTTTGCTTGCGGTTGCCCAGGGCATCGTAACGAGTGGACCGGGCCTGATCGAGCTGATAGCCGGCACCGAATATCCATTCTGATCTTCCCAGATTCCAATCAACCTGTTGCTCCAGCCGATATAAATTTTGTTCAAAGCGGTCCAAGTAATTGCTGTCGGGCTTCTGAATAAAATAAAGCCTTTGATCACCCGTATAGCCGGTAAAAAATCCCCGGCTGTGCAACGTAACCTGTTGGGTTGGACGATAGATAAAACTGGGTTGAATGTTGAGTTCAATATTTTTTTCCCGTCCGTATGATTCTATGAGTTGTCCGTTGTTACGTACCGAGAACTCCTGCTGTATTCGATCTTGGTTGGCGCGTACCAAAAGCTTCGCTTCGGCCCGGTTGCCGATGGGACGTAAAATTGTGGTCTGATGCGTAATACGTTGAATGGGCCGGGGAATGCGATCGGTGGAAAAAGGCCGAAAGCTGATGCCATCGGTGGAGAGATAATTGTTGCTGTGCCGAAATTTCCATTTACCCAAGCTGTAACCGGCTTGTAAATCAAGATCTGCTTGCTGAAATCCATTCGATGCAAATGGCAGCGCCCATCCTTTGTCAGGATTACCCGTACCATATCGAATGGATCCGGAGAGTTCTTTTTGTCCGGGTGATTCGGTGATCAAATTGATCACACCTGCCATGGCCTCCGATCCATAAAGACTGGAAGAAGGTCCTCTGACGATCTCAATACGTTTGATGCCGGAGAGTGCGATGCGATTGAGATCGAGTACGCCCGAGGTTCGTCCCACCAACGGCTGCCCATCCACCAAAATAAGCGTATGCTCCGGGTTGAGTCCCTGCATCTGCACCCCCACCCCAAACCCACTTGTCATCAACAAACCACTTTGCTCCTGGAGAATGTCGCGCAAACGAAGCGTGCCGGCCTGACGGATCTGCTCGCGCTGAATAAGCGTAACTGGCACCGCCACATTGCCCAAACGTCTCTCTTTGCGCGTAGCGGTGATGACCACCTCTTGTAAGTCGCGCAGCGAGTCCGTTTGCGCCAACAATGGCGTTAGAAGGGGAACTTGAAAAAGAAAGAGAATCAGGATCCGCATCGGACCGCAAAATTGACCAGCGGCCTCGAGAGAATTATCATGGGAATGTCATATTAGTTGAGGGTTGAGAGTAGAGGGTTGAGAACTTCTAAACCCTCAACCCTCTACTCTCTACCCTCTACTAAATTTTATTGCGCAATCTGAATGCCACTAGCCATCACCCTAATTTCCTGCTTGGGCTCTTTGATGGCATCGATCTCAGCCTGTGATTTCTTGGCATCCTCGGCATAGTGCTTCTGCTCAGCTACAGAAACGGTTTTGAGATTCACCGTTCCATTAATAACCACCTGCTTGCCAACAGCGGCTACGGGCAGGAAGAATCCGTAATCTTTCATCTTTACAGTGGCGGTCTGACCATCGGCCAGTTCCAGTTTCAGCCAGCAACCTTTCTTGGGGCAAACCTCGAGCACTTTGGCAGAGACTTGCACTTCAGAAAACTCCGCACCGGACTTGAGCTTCTTAACAACATCGTTGATGGGCATGGGCTCGGCTACAGTGAACTTGGCTCCATAACTATCTCCCACATTGGCATCACCCGCGGGCGGCTGGGCTTGTACCAGAAGAACAGCACTCAATAAGGAACCTAGCAGAAAGAAGCGTTTCATATGATGAATTTTTATTTATTGTTTGACTACACAAAGATAACACGGGAACTCAAATAAATCCCCTGCAATTCGCCGCACCACACCTACAGGGCAGCGTCCCCTCGTGATGGGTTTCGCCATAGTCGCAACTCAGCTCCTCCCCTTTTCGGATGCGACGCAATGCATAAAATTCAACGCGGTTCTTCAACACCCGCATATACGTGTTTGGCGCACAGGAGTGATTGATGAAGCGAATATCATTTGGATTGGCAGAAGCATTTAGCGCCAGATCATTGTCCAACTCCACCAGGTTGATCACTTTTTTATTTCGGATCAGCTTGCGGGCCTGACGCATGGTGATGATCACACCACCCAGGTCACCAATCTTTCGGCGGGCCGGTATGTTGCTTAGCGCATAGGCCCCTTTTCCGGCAATGCGGCTCTTGGCCACTCGTAGCGGATAGAGGATTCGGTAAGGAGGCGTGGAGATCAAGCTTTTTTCTTTTTCAACTGAAACATCCTAGACAGGTTGAAGCCCATGCGTAGTTCGCCTTTGCCCCATTGTCCCGTGGTTTCCGTAATGAATGCACGCTCGTTCATACCCGAAGCATTGGATACATGCAATTGGAAAACGTGTCCGCCGGTTTCGATGTCCAATCCAACCGACAGCGGATTGTAATAACCCGTCGGCAACCCATCGACTACAGAGGTATAATCCCAGGTAAATGCCATGCGCT
>CAYYXC010000140.1:0-3648 GCA_964475505.1 uncultured Chitinophaga sp. | reverse complement strand
GCTCCAGCTCCAAACTCTGGGAGATCGGCAACAAAAAAATCGAAGCCGCCCAAGCTGCCCGCATCGGCCTCAACATCATGGCCAATGATCTCAAAAATGCTTTCGCTGGCAACATGACCAGCTACTCCAGCAACGGCACAGCATTTTACAACATTGCGCCATTCAAAGCCCTCGACAATAGCACCACATCTACAATGGGTTTGGGGGGCAATTCGGTTAGCGCAAATGGAAGTCAACAAATTGCCGGCGTTACACTTACCAGTAACTCCAGCGTCCCATACAATGAATTCGGTTACATGGCGGTTTTTATCGACGATAAAAATGGTGCCAATCCGATGATCGGTGATAGGTATTATCTTGTAAAGAAATTAGATAGCATCAGCGAAAACGGCACTGGAGGCCAATTTTTTTTCCGCAATACCTCCCCCGATGACGACTGGTATGAGAACTCCACAGTCTTTTACCCCATCGTCGACAACTGCATTCGGATGAAATTGGAATATTATGGAAATATGACATTGGCAACAGGCAATCCGGATTGGACAACGACTTGGACACCTACAGATCGACTTCCTTTGGGTGTTTTAGTTACAATTTCAGTCTTAGATTCAAAAACTGCTCAAAAAATTGCCGCTGTCAGCAATAATTCTCCATTGTCCGACACCGATATCACTGCCGGCATTATTGCCGCAAGCGGCAATGGGAGTACGAGTAACGATATACAACGCCTCATCTCCCAAGGCGTTATCACAATCAGAAGATTTATCCCTTTGAACCCCAACTAGCTATTTCGCGACAATCCTCCCGCTTTCAACAAAACTTAAAGCCATTTTTTTCAATTGCAGCGCCCAAACCCCAGTCGCAGGTTACCTACTAGGGGATTGAAGGCGTTTGATATCTCACTTCGAATGCTAAAGAGTTATTTGCAAATGGTATCAGTGGGAACAACTATTTGAGAGCATTAATGATATTGAAGATCAGAAATTACCGCATTTAGTCATTTTAAAAGCAAAAAATCTGAAGGAATGGCCATAGCCCGTTATTCGATTTTGACAAATCAAGGCTCCTTGTATGCCGACAAACAAAATTAATTCCTAACGACAATGAAAACTGAACACCCGATTTGAGGAAAATTGGAGTGGAAGTGTTGGGGTCGCGCCGTGAGTGTGACCGCTGAACTCACAAACCTCGATCAACCTCAACGACACGGCAAATCCGGTCGTAAGGACTGATGAAATCTACTCGACACCTCCGAGTCAGGGCAGAAATCAAACTGCCCAGACTCGGCTGTTTAACCTTATGATCCGGTTAGCTTGGCCGTTTATCTTTATTAGCAAGCAAGTCCAGATACAATAGTCTCAATCCTTCCTCGATTTCCACCTTTGGGGTCCATCCGAGAGTCTGTTGAATAAAATCACAACATGGGTGACCGACAGTACCGGCATCGCCAGGAGGCACCGGATGATGTTCAATAATGGCTTTTTTCCCGTCACATGCCCTTTCCGCACAGTCAATAATCTCATTGAGGGTCAGAGAATTTGCGGCACCTGCATTAAACTCGACATATCCTTTCTGGGGTTTTTTAAGTGCAAGGATAAATGCTGAAACGATATCTGTTATGTAGGTCCATGTCCGTGTTGCATTTCCGTCGCCGTATTTCTTGACAGGCTTATCATATACGATGCTTTCGACAAGGATACGAGGGATCATGTCAGGACGGCCTCGTGGCCCATAGGCAGAGAAGATACGAATAAGGCTAATATTCATATTGTGGAGGTAACAATAAGTATGAGCAAATGCGTCCGCCGCGACCTTGCTAGCTCCGTAGGGATTTACGGGTCGTCGATCCGCTGCCTCTGTTAGATAGACTTCATTATCATCTCGTTGTCCGTAGACGCTTCTTGTGGACGCCTGGACGACCATCTTAACTCCATTCTTGCCAAGGGTATCAAGGAGAATCGCCGTGCCTTTGACATTGATCTCGATGTATTCAATCGGGTATTTGACGGAGCGGCGATCGTCAACCATTCCTGCGACATGGATGCATGAGGTTATGCCATGCTCTTTGATAGTTCTTGCGAGGCTGTCTGGATCGCGAATGTCTCCATCGATAATAGAGAGGGAGGCTCCGATGCTTGCAAACTTCTCGGCAGCGTCCCTTAGAATCCTTGCATTTTCTTGCTTTTCGACATTCGTGGATGTCTCGGAGTTGAAGCAGTCGTAGATCACAACCTTGCTCCCCTCACGAAGAAGGGCCTCGGTGATGTGGGATCCGACAAAGCCGACACCTCCAGTAACCAGGACAGATTTACAAAAATCTTCCGTGGATAGTGAGGTGTCTTCTGGGGTATTCACTGGGGTATTCACTGGGGTATTCACTGGGGTATTCACTGGGGTATTTGTTTGGGGCGTTCTCTGGAGGGGTAAGACTGAAATGCAACTTGTATTAGTGTCGTGAGGCGGAGCAAGATTTTTTTTGTAAAATTTAGATTTGGGCTGGCTTCGTCGATTTAGTAATGGAGAACGGAGATGAATGAGAGTAACAAACCGGGCGTTTGATTTCTTGGTTGAGGGGTTCGAGGGCGTTGGTGTGTCGCAGTCTATTTTTGTTGGGCGGTGGACGGAGAGATATTGATAAAGGCATGGAGGCCCGGTGGCGGTATGCTCTTCAAACAAGGTCATGAATGAAAATGGAGAGTGTTGAGCCGTCCTGGCCCAGGAATCACCAGTGAAGCTGGGCGGGCATTTGACCGCGAATCAGGGAGAGTGATCGTCCCTCCGGGCTTGGGCGCTACTATGCCAAACAAAAAACGAATGGAAGGATTGGATTCTCCAGAGACGATTCCATTTTTGCGGCGTAGCCGCCAAGGCAGTCGGAAATGATCCCGCTTCGCGGCTGATTCGTGGGCACTAACCCGACCTCCAGTGATACCAAAGTCCGTTTGCGTTTGGACTTTTGGGAAGTGGCGCGAGAGCGCGCGGTCGCTGGGGACCTTCGCGCGAAATGAGTCTCTCTTGATGCAGAGTCCAAAACCTATCGGCTGTCGGTAGGACTTGAGAGTTGTGAGCTTCTGCCCATCGCCTCTTCGTGCCTCATGTGAGGCTGTATTTAATTCGCGAGGATTTCCGTGATTCGAGGGCAAAAAACTTTCGCATACCCCTATTCGAATTTTGCCAAAAAAAAGTTGCGGGCGGAGGTTCCCAAACCTCTGCCCGCGTTTCAACCCCCCATTGGTTGAAACGCGTACAGGAAATATCTCCCTGTTCTGTCAATCAACGGGGTTAATGCAACAATTTCGTGACGATCAGCTCAACCGGCAGCGGTTTCGGTTTCCTCTTTCGAGTGCACAACCACGAAGCCGAGTTTGTCGCCGTCTTTTTGTACGGTAACGCTGTCGCCGGGCTTGATGTGGCCACGGAGCACTTCCTCGGCCATCGGATCCTCAATGTATTTTTCGACGGCGCGGCGCATGGGGCGGGCTCCGTAGGTCGGATCGTAGCCTTTGGCGATAAGGAAATCCTGAGCTGTGTGATCGAGCGTAAGGTGGATGTCCTTGGCTTTGACGCGCTCGACGACTTTGGAGATTTCGAGATCCACGATTTTGACGAGATCGGGTTTTTCGAGGGTGTGGAAAACGATGATGTCGT
>CAYYXC010000139.1:0-3662 GCA_964475505.1 uncultured Chitinophaga sp. | reverse complement strand
GCGCATTCAAGGTGCTAGGTTTTTATATTTTCTTTCCAACGAAATCGCAATATCGAATGAGAATTCTTACAACCTAGCTGGAACACTTTTTGGTAGATCATTGCCTGATTTCGCTGAATGTCTCTATCCAGTTTTGCAGTACCAAAAGGCAAATCTTCAGATACTACTTCATTAAACAGTTTAAGCTTCCCTCCCTGAGCCTCCCAGACCTTCATCAAGAAAACATCTTCAAATCCATAGTGGCCCACAAAGTCCTCATCGTACATACCAATCCGCCTGAAATCTGAGAGATTCACTACAAATGCGTTTGGATGATGGGCCATAGGCTGGTTGTTTTGAATATTTACGAGCTCCTTGATTCGGAAAAAATTTATTGTATCTTTTTCTAGGTTTGGAGCTGCCAGAATTAACCGCTCAAGAAATTCAATATAAATAAATTGATCGATATCAATGAATAGGCCTGCTGCCCCAGTTGCGTGAAATGCAGCTAAGTTTCGCGCCCCTGCTTGGTTCCATGGTATGTCGTCAATTACTCGGAACAACCTTACATTCAGGGGTGTTTCTGGAAGCACATATTCCTCATCTGAGTAATCGTCGACTAAGATGAATTCGACAAGTCGTCTAATCTCTGGTCTGATCTTCTCCCAATGTGCTATTTGTTTGTTTACCCAGCTATGGCCATTGTAGAAATGCGTTATTACACTCAAATTTGGCATACATTACCTCACGCACTCCACACATAAACTTTCAATTGCCCGCAGAGGGGCGTATGGCTCGATTTCTTTTATTTCAGTTATCTGGCTTTCTTGAAACATCAGTTTTTCGATTGATCTAAACCCTATTTTTTTTAAAACATCCCTGAGCATCTCATAGTCCCAACCGCACTTATGTTCGTGATTGTGAAGCATTCCCATAAATATCGCCGCTTTTGTTCCATACAGGTCGCGGTTTCCATCTAATGCATGCTGAAGGTATTTATTAAAAATAAAATCATCGTTCGAAACATATGACCGCATCCAAAGCTCCAGATCTGGCACGACTATACGATGAATGCCCCCAGGTTTGAGTGTTCGGTAGCATTCTCTCAAAAATTGCCACCCGTCTTTATATGATAAGTGTTCTAGAAAGTGCGAATGATAAGTGATGTCAAGAGATTGATCTGAGGCCGGAATCCCTTTTGATAAATCATAATTAAGCATCACGGTACCGTCGATACCGTTAGGGTTTCGGTACGCAGCTCCATGCTGAAGTTGGGACCAGTATCCAACATTTAGGTAGCCGCGAAAAAATTTTTCTCCACAACCTAAATTGTATTTAGTGAAGCTTGCAAGATTAAACATTTCGCTCATCGTTTCACCTTCGTGATATGGCTGTATTTCGCCTGTATTTTTTATAATCGCAATTTGCACTTCTTTAATTCATACAAGTTTTCGGCTGATTTTCTTATCTTACTGGAAATGCAGTGCGCATTTTGTGGCAAAATCTTTCACGCGAGACCCCCAGCCATTCATTAAAACACGGCATCGATGTTGGAACTCTTTCATCTGCTGATCTATCTGTTTTACGTCGTATTTGAGCACCATATTCCCGCTGTCATACGCAATCACAATGTTTGGTCGCGGTCCGAATTCATCGGCATTGATCTCTTCCCTTGGAAGCTGCTTATCATGCAGCATGATAGGTACACAGCCGCACATTATTGCGTCGAAGATGGTACTAGTTATACAGTCGAAACTATACAGAAACCGAGTGTTTTTTAAAACTAACGATAATTGCTCTTGATCCCGAGGCCAGTCTCTTTCAATTAATAAAGTATTCGGAAACCGGAAGCACTCCATGAATTTCGGGGCCTTGCCAAAATATGTTGCGTCGAGCTTACGGTTTGTCCAATGCACAGTTCCATCATCATTCATATGAGAAGAAAGAAGCACCTTGGTTAACAAGTAGTGATATTGCCGCGTAAAGGTTTTTGAATAGGTAGCGATATATTCATTTTTATACTCTTCATCACTCTTCATTAATACATACCGGCAAACTCGTTTTGCCCCGATGGGATTCCCTTTTATAATTTCCGGATAAATGATGATTCCATTGCTCAGAAAAGAAGCGATATCTTTTTGCGGGTTTGAGGTTGAGAGCTGCACTCGCTCCATTCCCGGCATATACAAGTCATCGCGATCGGATATCGTCCATTGATATGGCTTGCTCTGGCCGTCTCCGCTGTGGAAAAAAATCATAGCAGCGGGATAGCCCAGCACATTTAATTCATGACAAAGCTCATGTAAGACTGTGACGCCAGCGAATATCCTTGTATAAGGCGGGGAAGCAATTAGAAAATTAGGCTTTTGCATGCTGGATTAATTCTGAAGTAACGCTTCAGCGCGGCGATAGGTGCCTTCGATGGCAACTAGCAGATCGGGATCAAATCCTTCTCTGTCCGGATGCTGCTCCAGGTAGTGGGTCAGGCCGGCCATTTTGCCGCTCAGATGGTCTTTGAACGACGACTCTTCTTCAAAGAACACATGGTGTTCATAGGAATCCATGGCCAAACTAAACCATTCCAGTGAAGCCTGCAAACGGATGAGATTGTGCTTTTTTTGGTCTTGTCCGTCGTGGATTCGAAAATAACTCAGCGCCTCGCTGATATAGACGCAGTCTTTGTTTCTCAGTATTGATAACCAAGTGGCTACATCGCTGATTAATGTATACCGCTTTCCAAGATACCAGCCAAATCCATCAGCAAGATCTTCCCGCTTTATCATGGCCGTGGTCGGCTCGCCGATGAGATTTCCGCCTTTGTCCAGTATGTATTTTCCAAATGATGAGCCCACGAGCAGGGTGTCTGATTCAAACAGGCGCTCTGTGCCTGCAATGTCAGGCAATTCATGTCCATGGCCATCGATTAGTTTTCTGTAAGAAGTGACAATTCCAACGTTCTCGTTGGCCAAAAAATAGCCCATCATCTTGGTTATTTTTTCTGGGTGAAAGAGATCATCATCCATTAGATGACTGATGTACTCACCACTAGACGTTTTCAGGGCATTCTTGAAGTTTTGGGTCGCGTCAGTTTTTTTTGTTCGCAAATAGATAATGTGATCGTGGTCTCGCAAATAGGGTTTAATCAACTCGTACGTGCGCTCGTCGTCACTATTATCCGAGACAACGATTTCCAAATTAGGATACCGCTGCGCGAGCGCACTGTGTAGGGCAAGCTCAAAATACGTGGGTCGATTATGCGTTGGGATTAGTATGCTGACACGCGGCAGATGGCTCGTTGCAGCGGCGCTCAAGTTACGGTCTAGGTTAACATTCATACGTGACAGTAATGCTCAAGCGTTCAAATTCAATGACTGCTACGGTGCGCATCGGCGATTACTTCGAGGTATTTGCTTTCGAGATTCTTGGTGAACTCGTTCATATCGAATGCACCCCCTGGCTGCCGCTGCTGCAGTAATTGCTGCTTCACGTTGTGCAGGATGTCTTTTCTACCGGCGAGCGTTACTGCCAGTTCTTCGTAGTTTGCATGGCTGGTGGCGATCAAGCCATCTAACCCGCTGTGATGCAAGATACTTGACGCCATGCGTGAGACAAAGGTTTTGCCAGCCAAGGTGACCATCGGAGTCCCCATCCATGCAATGTCGCTGGCAGTTGACCCGGCGTTG
>CAYYXC010000138.1:0-3683 GCA_964475505.1 uncultured Chitinophaga sp. | reverse complement strand
CGCATCAACCAACGCACCGTGAACAAACGCACATTGGAATGCCTGGCCTTTGCAGGTAGTTTCGATTGCTTTACCGAATATCACCGCGCCCAATATTTCTTTATTCCCGAGGGCGAAACTGCCAGCGGACTCGAACGTATCATTCGTTACGGAAACATTGTAAATACCCAGCAACAGCAAAGTAGCCACACTCTTTTTGGCGATCTGCCCACCATGGAGGTTCCGCCTCCCAAGATCCCTGAATGTCCACACTGGCCATTGGTGGTACAACTAGAACGAGAAAAGGAAGTGGCGGGTATTTTTCTGAGCGGGCATCCGCTGGATCACTACCAATTCGAATTGACGCATTACAACACCACATCGATTGCTGATTTCCTGGAATTCCGCAACCAGATCCAACAGCAAGCGAACCCGAGCAGGCCTTTCCGCATACTGGGGTTAGTAACAGACGCGCAGCACCGCATTGCCAAAAGCGGGAACAAATACGGAAATTTTGTAGTGGAAGATTATTCCGGCAAAATTGATTTTCCGCTATTCAGTGAGGACTATATGCGCTTCACCCCCCTGCTGCAGACAGGAGCGATCGTATTGATCATGGGTTTCTTAAAACAACGCTACAACAAGAGCGAATATGAACTCAAGGTGCAACAGGTAATGCTGGGCGAATCGGTAAAGAAAACCCTGACCCGGGAGCTGACCATTGTGGCCCACCCCGGCAGCCTTCGAGCCGAGTGGATCGATTTTCTTCACAAGAACAGAAAAAAACACCCCGGGAAAACATCCCTGGTATTTCACCTGATCGATCCGGATGCCCAGCAACAGGTCACCCTCCGCACCTTGGAAAAATCCTTGGAAATGAATGAGGAGCTCCTACAATTCCTCCAGGAAAGGCAAGAATGGCAGTTGCGGGTACAGGCCGTGTAGGGCCATTTCAGAGCAGACAAGAGATGTTCACATTTGGCTGACAGGCTGGCATTTTGTGGCGGACGGTATTATTTTTGCCCCCTTCACAACAAATAAATCCTATGGCAAAAGAGTACACAGACGCAAATTTTCAAACGGAGGTTCTGGCATCCGATAAATTGACGGTAGTCGATTTTTGGGCAGAGTGGTGCGGTCCTTGCCGGGCGATCGGACCGGTAATTGAAGAACTCAGCAAAGAGTATGATGGTAAAGTAAATATTGGCAAGGTCAATGTTGATCACAACCCACAGGTCTCCATGAATTATGGAATCACTTCCATTCCCGCCATCCTTTTCATTAAGAATGGCCAGGTAGTAGATAAATTAGTTGGTGCACAGCCCAAGGCAAATTTTGTTCGAAAGATCGATGCAAACCTCTAATCGTTTTGGATGGGTTAACAACTAAAAACCGCTTCTTTTGAAGCGGTTTTTTATTAGTGATTAGAATTTAAGGAAGCTTTAGGATCGTGCTTATGCTTGAACAGCACCAAGAACAGCACGGCAATAACTGCTGCATAGAGCGAGAAGGTAATCCAAATGGGTTGCCAATCTTTTAGCAGCACAGGTTCTGATAGTGTTCCGTCGGAGAGAATTGTTTGTCCACCTAAAATAGCCTGCACTACCGGATGTTGCTGATCGGCGCCCACATGCTGTAACAACGCATCCAAGGTGGTGAACCGCAACGTAAAGAAACGATCGATGAGATAGCCGCTGGCTAAACTTCCCAAGAATGCACCTATTCCATTTGACATCATCATAAAAAGCCCTTGCGCGCTGGAGCGCATGTTCGCACCCGTAGATGTCTCCACAAACAACGAACCGGAAATATTGAAGAAATCAAAGGCCATACCATAAACGATACAGGACAGAATGATCATCCAGAGTGCACTGCCCGGATCGCCGTAGGCAAAAAGACCAAATCGCAAAAACCAGGCAATCATGGAAAATAACATCACCTTCTTGATACCGAAGCGTTTCAAAAAGAAAGGAATGGTCAGAATAAAGACAGTCTCAGAGATCTGAGAGATAGACATGATGATCGTGGAGTACTTAACCACAAAAGCATCGGATCCATAAGCCGGTACCTTTCGAAAATCATCGAGGAAAGTATCCCCATACATATTGGTCAGTTGCAAGGCCGCGCCCAACAACATGGAGAATAAAAAGAAAAGTGCCATTTTGTATTGACCGAACAACTTGAATGCATTCAATCCCAGTTGCTCCACCCAGGAAGCTCCGGTAGCAATGCGACGTTGGGGGGGACAAGCAGGCAGGGTGAAGGAATACAATCCCAGCAGAATGGCCCCTATCCCTCCTATCAAAAACTGGTTGGCATTGGCCTTGCTTCCGGTCAAATTTGTGATCCACATCGCTACGATGAAACCTACCGTTCCCCAGACCCGTATGGGAGGGAATTCCTTCACCACATCCATGCTTTTAGATTTAAGAATAGCATAGGAAACGGCATTTGACAAAGAGATGGTGGGCATATAGAACAACATGGCCACCAGAATGGTGTAATAGAGCGTATCGGCATCTGCTACGGAAGGAACATAAAACAGTACCAGGCCATACAGCATGTGCAAGATCCCGTACAAACGCTCTGCATTGATCCACTTGTCAGCCAAAATGCCCGTGATCGGTGGCATTACAATGGACGCAATGGCAAGGGTTGAAAAAATTGCACCGAATTGAGCACCGGTTCCCATGTTGTTGGTAAAAAAGTAAGTAGCGATGGTAATCAACCAGGCTCCCCACACAAAGAATTGCATGAAACTCAGTAACGTGAGACGAATTTTAATGGACATTTTTCCTCTTTTTAGTTGGTAAACGGAAGATAGTATTTTTTAAATAGCCCTTGAAGGATGGGGCATCTTTCTTCGATTCGTACCTTTGTCCCAGGAAATGCGTATGTTAACTGACGCCCCTATACCACAAGAGCTCCTTCCTACTGTAGAGAAGGTGATGAATGGATCTCGCATAACGGATGCGGAGGGAATCCTGCTTTTTGAAAAAGCCAGTCTTGGATTGGTTGGCCGGCTCGCTAACCTCATTAAAAAGCGCAAACACGGCGACAAAGTTTTCTTCAATCGCAATTTTCATATTGAACCGACCAATGTCTGCGTGTTCAGTTGTGCATTTTGCTCTTATAGCCGCCTCTATGCCAACCGTGAGCAAGGGTGGGAAATGAGCATTCAGCAAATGGTGGACCAAGTCAAGAAATACGATGGTCAACCGGTAACCGAAGTGCACATTGTTGGAGGCGTTCATCCCAAAATGGACCTTCAGTTCTTTGCCGAACTATTGAAAGCAATCAAATCCCACCGAGCTGACTTACACATCAAAGCATTCACGGCTGTTGAATATGACTACATGTTCCGAAAAGCGAAAGTGAGTGTGGAAGAAGGACTGAAACGACTGATCGAGACTGGATTGGATAGCATTCCGGGTGGCGGCGCCGAGATCTTTCATCCAGATATTCGTCAGCAAATCTGTGCTGATAAGGTAGATGCCGATGGTTGGTTACGCATTCATGAAACAGCTCATCAGTTGGGCTTACACTCGAATGCCACCATGCTTTACGGACACATCGAAAAATTTGAGCACCGCATTGATCACATGCGGAGGCTTCGTGAACTGCAAGACCGCACCGGTAAATTCCAGACATTCATCCCGCTGAAATTTCGGAATAAGGATAACGACATGAGTCATGTTACCGAG
>CAYYXC010000137.1:1500-3686 GCA_964475505.1 uncultured Chitinophaga sp. | reverse complement strand
GCGCGAGCCCCCACGAAGCGCCGCCGCCCCACTCTTCGCCGCCGTCCCACTCTGGCCCCTGCACGAAGGGGTGCGGCTGCCGCAAGAGGACGAAGAAAAACGCCCGCTGCGCTGTGCCCCCGAAGGCCACATTAGCCGGCACGCCTGCGAGCTTCAGCCGCTGGTAGCTCCAGAATTCTCCGACGAGCCCAAGGCGCGAGAGGGCGTGCTGCATTCCCTCTTCTGTGCCGTCGCGTCTGGCCCAGCCCCAGCGGTCATTTAGGTGCGCACGCAGCGCTGCGAAGCTTTCCCCCAGCACCTGCCGATCGCCGGTGTTTCGCGCGTGATAGGGCAGTGTTTCGTCGCTGCACTCGCGCAGCATGCGTTCCTTCTGCGCGTCGCTGGCGTCCTTGGCCACTGAGTCGAAGATCCCAGTGAGTGAGGACAGGAGCCCGCGGCCGCCGGGCCGCTGCAAAAAGCGGATGCCGGCGGTGATGCGCTGGATATAACTGCTCGTGCGTCCGGGCATTAGGCGTCGAAGACGTAGGTGAGGCCGGCCAGATTCGGCACGGCGATCTCTTTGAAGTTCAGCGCGATCGGCGACGTCGGCGCGGTCGCGACGAAAGACTGAATCGCGGCGCGGTCGGCGTTGATCACGACGGCGCTGATCTTGGTGTGATCGATGAGCCCGCCGATCTGACATTCCAGCGTGTCGGCCTGCCACTGCGCGAAAGCTTCTGCGATCGCGGCCTGTACCTCGGGGATTGTTCGCCCGGACCGCCTGCGGATCGTGACCGTGCCCGTGATCGCAAGCGCGTAGGCCACAGCGCTGATCGTGCGCAGCGTGACGCCATAGCTGTATTTGCGCGGTGACTCGAAGTTTGCGGCAACCGCCGTGACGTCTGCCGGCGACAGCGGACCTGCTGCACCGGCCAGCACGACCAGCACGGCGGCGCCATCGACTGCCCCCAGATCGTCTATCGCCGCATAGATTCGCACCTGTTCGACGGGCGTGCGCACGTACCCGGCAGGCGGTCGTTTGGCCCAAAAGGTCAGCGCGTCGTCGGTCTGCGCTGTAGATACCGGGGCCCCATCGCCGCCGCCGCCGGCCAGGGTCGGAAAGCGGTTCGCGCAATCCTGCTTGAGGCTTGGGTCTCGCTGCTCTGTGTAGCCGGGCTGCTCGATCCAGGTCCCGGTCCAGTCGAGCGCCGTCAGCGTTTGCGCCTGCACGATGCCCGTCCCGTCGCCCGCAAGCTGAGCGGCCAACAGCATGGCGCCGACGTTGGACGCGAGGACGTTGATGCGATCGGCGATCTCTTTGCGCACCTGCGCTGCCGTCGAGATCAGCGCGCTGGCGCCGTTCGTCGCGAGCGACACGGTCACGCGCTTCAGCGGGACGCTGGCTGTGACTGAAAGCGCCTGATTGGCCGCGCCAGGGTCGACAAAGACCACGGTCACTCCCGCCTGCGCGGCGAACAGCCGAACAGCCGCATTGCCGAGGCCGAGCACCTTTGGCGGTCCGCTGGCGGCTACGCTGGCTGTGACGCCAGGAATTGAGGTTTTGAGGTCGACCGAAGCGCCGACGGGCAGATTGTGCAGGTCGCCCGCCTCTGTGGCCGTGAAGGTGACGATATTGGCCTCACCGGGGAGCAGTGTGAACGGCTCAGTAGAGACGAACAGCCGACTCTGCGCGGTGATCGGTCCGGGCGTGCCCACCTGCGCAGCGCCGGCAGCAATTGGCGCAGCGGCCACGACAGGGGACATGTGCAGGATCACGCGGCCCGTCGTGAAGGTCGCCGGCTGCCGCTCAAGCTGATACTGGCTGCGAGCAAACAGCGTCAGACCCAGGCCCTGCGCGTACTGCAAAAAGCCGCTGGCCGCGATGGTCGCGACTTCTTCGCGCGCCGCCGCCGCCGCCTTGGTGACGAAACGAGACACAACGAGAAACGGATTGCGCTCGCTCCACGCTCGCCACTGCGCGCCCGCCTCATCAAACGCGGTCCGTAGCTGCGTCCAGTAGTCAGCCTCGGAGATGGCGCGCACGAGGTCTCGGATGTCAGCCAAGTTTCACCACCCTCATCGGCTCGCCTTCGGGCTGCTCTAGCACTAGCTCGAAGGAGCCCTGATCAGTCTGCGCTTCCAGCTCAAAACGCAGGGTCGACGGCGCAGGCTTGGTCACGGTTGCTTCCGCCGTGCGATAGCGCTCG
>CAYYXC010000137.1:0-1490 GCA_964475505.1 uncultured Chitinophaga sp. | reverse complement strand
CTCGGCACCCGTAGGCGGGGGAGGCAGCAACGGAGCCGCACCGGCAGCGGCACCGCCGGACGCTGCCGCCACCGGGTACGATGCGGGCGCATTTGCAACTACCGGCGGCGCGCCAGCGCTGCGCGGTCATTGGCAGTCCCTGTGCGGCCGATATGCGACGTCACGTCAACCGTTGACTCGGGCGCCCACGGCAAAGCGCCCGCAGCGATTGTGACCGCAAGGAACATGTCCTCTGCGATCAGTCGCTCGTCCGATAGCTCCGCGCCGCTGGTGTCGAGGTCATCGCCAGTCGGGCCCGCGGTCACGCTGCAGGCGCTTCCGTACACGCTGGAAGATACGCGCGAGCTAGGACGACTTCAGGACCGTAGATCCGGGGCCTGTGATTTTGCCGAGAAGCGGCCAGATCGTGGGCGTGGGGGGGGCGACGTTGGTGATCAGCCCAGCCGCCACTGTGATCACCAGCGGGGGCAGTAAGGCGTTGCCTTTGCCGTCGGTGTAGGACAGGGTGATCGTGCCGCTCGGGGGACTTGGCGGGCTGGCCACCAGGGCGGGCGTGATTGTGATCGTCCCCGCGGTGATGCCGTCATTGACCAGAGCGACGGGATAGGTCGGGCTGCCCTGCCCGTAGGCTACGATCACGCGCTGCCTGGGGTCGGCATTTTCAAACAGCACAACCACCTGAGTCCCAGGGCTGACCGTCACGCGCCCGCCTGGCACCGGGGGGCGCACAAGGCACGTCGTAAGAGCCGGCAGCCGGCGATCGTCTGGGTACACGTCGACGCTTCCATCCGCCCTCTGCACCGCGGCCCGGCCCGATAGCGTGACGTGATAGGCCACGTCGCGCATCGTCTCGCGGATAAACTCTCGCAGGGGCTCCGCCTCGCCTGCTGTGGCCGGGGCGGAGTCAGGCACAAAGTAGAGCCAGCACTCTGGCCCATCGCCAGTGCAGTAGCAGACGGACGCGATTTTCTTGCCCGTGAGGCCGGGCAGGTCTGAGCTGTACGACTGGCCAGGAGCTGCGGCAAGCTCGGTGCTGATCACATTGAGCGCCGCATACCGCGCATGCCATCCGCCTTGTGGGATCGTGTGGTCCCAGCCGACGATCGGCGCATAGGTGTCGCGCGTCACCAGGATCGAGCCATCTAGCTCGACGCGCCAGACCGCATCGATCGCGTCACACAGCGCAGTGAGCTGCTGCTCCGCAGTGCCTCGCCGCCGAATCCAAGACGCCAGAGGAGTGGCAAGCGCTGCAGTAGATGCCGGCGCCAAGCGCTCGCCGCACTCGTTGGCGATGTCGCTTGCGATGAGGGCGGCCGACACCTGGAAGTCGTACATTTTAGGCGCTAGCGCGCGGACAAGACCACCAGTGCCGCCGCGAATCGTGGCGACGCAGTAGCCCTCGGAGATCTCGCTTGTCACCACGTGGCCCCGCAAGTCGCGATCGAGCCACCGCAGCGACACCTGGCCGGTGATCTGCTGCTCACTGGCGA
>CAYYXC010000136.1:0-3755 GCA_964475505.1 uncultured Chitinophaga sp. | reverse complement strand
GAGCTAGGCCAAGCGCTTGAGGCCATGGCGGTCAAAGGCGCCAGTCGCGGCGAACTCCGGTTCGTGGATTTGCCGTAGAGGATGCCGGCTACCTTGCACCTGCAGAAGATGGAAGCAAGGTGATCGTGGATGTTAAACCTGATAGCAAGCGTTTACAATTGTTATATCCATTCGCTGCTTGGGAAGGTACCGATCTGAATAATCTACGTCTGCTAATCAAGGCAAAAGGGAAGTGCACCACTGACCACATTTCTATGGCGGGTCCTTGGTTGAAGTTCCGTGGCCACCTCGACAACATCAGCAACAATCTGTTGATCGGAGCAGTGAACTATTTCAATGAGAAGACCGACTCGGTAAAAAACCAACTTACCGGTGAATATGGAACGGTACCCGGCACGCAGCGTGCTTACAAGGCTGCCGGAATTGGAACCATCGTGGTGGGAGATGAGAATTACGGAGAGGGATCTTCTCGCGAGCATGCGGCCATGGAGCCTCGTCACCTCGGTGTTCGGGTGGTATTGGTGAAATCCTTCGCGCGTATTCATGAGACCAACCTGAAGAAGCAAGGCATGTTGGCTTTGACTTTTGCCGATAAAGCCGATTACGATAAGATTCGGGAGGATGATGTAATTGATGTGTTGGGACTGACGGATTTTACTCCCGGGAAACCTCTGTCGATCGTACTGCGTCATGCAGATGGATCCGTTGATACTATTTCAGCCAACCATTCCTACAATGCGCAGCAGATCGAGTGGTTTAAGGCCGGTGGTGCACTCAATGTGATCCGGAGCCAGATGGCGAAGTAATTCCAGCATCATCTTATAAGTAGAAAAGCCCCCGACGCAGTCGGGGGACTTCTCTCTCCTTGCTTACCACTACTGCATATGTTGGATGAGGACTGTTTTGACCTCTGATTCTCCTGTTTTTTGATCGATGATCCGAATTCCATACGTGCCACTTGGGAGGGAGTGGGTGGGGATGCTGATTCGATCACGGGCATTCCACTGACCTACTCGTTGTCCCAAATAATTGATGCATTCGATCAAGAAATTGTTTTGTTTTTCAGCGAATATCAGGGTGAGCTCCTTGTCTGCCGGGTTCGGTGAAGCTTGACTCAGTATTCGGGGTATTTGCAATGATCGGATGATCGAGTAGCCAAATTTTCCGGAATAATCGATCTGCTTCAGTCGATAGAGTACCGGTACATTTATAGGTGTTGGATCATGGAATACATACGTCAATGAACTACTGCTGTTGCCCATGTGTGCTTGGCTGGGTTTGAAGCCGATGGGTCGAAAAGGCTGATCATCGTCTTTGTTTTTTCGCTCGATCTCAAAGCCTTTGTTCTCTATTTCTGTGAGGGTCGTCCACTCCAGCTGTGCTTGTTGGTTTACCCATTTCGCCGTGAAACTTCCAAATAATACGGGTAAAGCAGTACAGTTATTATCAAGTCTTGCCAGCGAGCCGTTGTCGCGGGTGGGACTGGTCACCACGATCCAAATGGCTCTGTCTGCCTCCGGTTTTCGATTCGAATAGGGCAGGTATTCCAACACCGGGGAGTTGTAAGTGAATTCGTTACCACTGTTCAACTCGATGTTTGTGCCACTGCTAATATGAATTGTATCATTAGCGGCATTATAAACGCCATCTCCGTCATCGATGTATGCTTTGTAGCTAACGGTCAGTCCTGAAGGTTCGATTGTTTTTATTTGAAACTGATAGGTGCGCGGTACGCTGCAATTTAGGAATCCGGTAATGCGTGGATCATTGGCAACGAATCTGAGTCCTCTCGAGAAGCAATGTACTTTTTGGGCGCTGGAGGACTGACTTTGCCAAACATCCGCTGTAAAAGCTTGCGCTACATTGCAAGTGGAAAGGCCTGTGATTGTGATGTTTCGAATGGTGAATCTTTCCGATCCGGCGAAACTGCCTGTTCCTTTGATGATGGATAGTCCAGCGAACTTAAAATTCGGTACGGTTGGGAATGGAGTGTAACTGTTCAACATGTACAGCGATCCGCTGAAATGATAAAATCCCATGGTAGCGACGGAATTTCCTAAATCGGTCAGATTGGGCGGATTGCTGTAGGTTAGGGTTGGATAAATCGATCTGGGCCAAATATGTACATATACAAATTTTCCGCCTGCATTTGCCTCCATATCAAAGTACAAGTCAAAATTGATGTCGCAGCCCCCTGTAGTTAAGTTGGGGGTTGTGTAGTTGAGTTTGATGCCGGGGTTGGAAATTGTACACTGTGTGTGTGCTACGTTATTTATCAACAGCAAAACGGCAAAAAGCAATGAGTGTAAAAGTATACGCATGTTGGAGTGTTGTGGATGAAACGGAATCAACCACAAATCAACCCCACACACGTGCCGATTAAAATGATGAGACGTGCGGCATTGTATGATGCCTGTCATTCGGACTTATGAGCCCCAGCGAAACGTATTGTGTTTGAGTCCGGCCAAGTCAAGCACCCGATCAACAACTGTTGCAGCAATGGCTTTTGGTGTTTGAGGCAGACTGTAGAAAGAGGGAGTGGCGGGACAAATGATACCACCTGCCAGGGTAACCGATTCCATGTTTTTTATATGAATAAGGTTGTAGGGTGTTTCTCTGGCAACCAAGATGAGTTTGCGACGCTCTTTGAGTATTACATCTGCAGCGCGGGTGATCAAATCACCAGATACGCCATTTGCAATTCGTCCCAGTGTTCCCATCGAGCAGGGGATGACAATGAGTGTATCGTATTGTCCGGAGCCGGAAGCTATGGGAGCGGAGAAATCATTTGTATCAAAATGACGAACCGGAAAATTTTTCCAAGTCTCATTACCCAGTTCGGTGCGCCATACTTCCCTTGCGTTGGTGCTCATGACCAAGGCGATTTCTTTCACTTGGTCCTGCATCTTGCAAAGCTTTTCCAGCAGGTCTTCTGCATAAATGGACCCACTGGCTCCGGTAATGGCAACGGCGATCTTTCTCATGTATGAATAACTCTAAAACCGTTCGTTGGTTCAAAATTTATCGTTACAAATCTATCCAAATGTTTTTTTCTTCAGTTGGTCAGCTGCGTAGCCAGTTCAGGATAAGTTGTTTTCCATTGGGGGTCATGACGCTCTCTGGGTGAAATTGCACTCCTTGCCAATTGTGCACGTCGTGCGTCATGGACATGATCCGTCCATGCTCATCCGTAGCGGTCACTTTCCAGCATGGGGTAAGTGTTTTTGGATCAACCATCCAGCTGTGGTATCTGCCTACTGTTAAGGTGCCGGGCAGTTCCCGGTAAAGTCCGAGGCGGTCGGCTGTTTGATCAATCCGGATTGTGGAGTCTATCCCGTGTTGTACTTCGGGAAGTTGGAACAAGGTTCCACCGCTGTGGATCGCGAGGGCCTGCATGCCCAGACAAACACCCAGAATGGGTAGGGTTCCCGGAGCTTCCTCCAGAAATGCCATCATATTTCCAGCTTCATTGGGCAGTCCGGGTCCGGGCGAGAGCAATACTTTGCTATACAAATCCCACTCGCCCGGTGAAACCAAGTCATTTCTTTTCACCAAAACCTGCTCATTTGAGAGCGACTCCAGCAGGTGGACGAGGTTGTAGGTGAAGGAATCGTAATTATCTAAAACTAGGATGGGCTTCATGCGGGTGGGGCAAAGATATCGTAAGGCTAAGGGGTGGGCAACTCTCCTCGGAAAACGATCAATTTGACTTATTTTTGCACCAGATTTCACCTAATCCACACCATTATGGCAGA
>CAYYXC010000135.1:2649-3781 GCA_964475505.1 uncultured Chitinophaga sp. | reverse complement strand
CTCACTGCCATCGCGAATGGTCGTTTAATCGGGAAAAAGCCAGTAGGACAAGGAAAGCAACAATGGAGCTGGAACGTCACCTCCCCTATCAATAATTATAATCTGGTGCCCTACATCGGACGATATGTCCAATTTGGAGATACCCTTTTGGGAGAAGAGAAACAAAAACTGGATCTTGATTACTGGGTGCTTGCAGAGGACCTTGAAAAAGCAAAACCACATTTCAAACGCGACGTCAAAAGAATGCTGCGTGCATTTGAATATTGGTTTGGCCCTTATCCATTTTACAACGACGGATTCAAGATCGTACAAGCACCACACCTCGGGATGGAACACCAATCAGCCATTGCCTATGGGAATCAGTTTCGCAATGGATACCTGGGAAGAGATCTATCCGGATCGGGATGGGGACTGGATTGGGATTACATCATAATTCACGAGAGCGGGCACGAATGGTTTGCAAACCACATCACTACACGTGACATCGCCGATATGTGGGTGCACGAAGGATTTACTATGTACTCCGAAGTACTTTTTGTCGAATATCATTACGGCAGGCCAGCGGCAGATGCTTATGCCAGGGGGCTACGTAAATCCATTCGAAACGATCGCCCCCTGATCGCTGAATATGGTGTCAATGCGGAAGGCAGCGGTGATATGTACAACAAAGGCGCTAACCTGATCCACACCCTCCGAGAAATCATCGATAACGACTCGTTGTTTCGACAAATACTCCGAGGGATGGTAAGAGAATTGTCGGCCGAACCCACCACCAGTGCAGCGGTAGAAAAATATTGGGTCAAAAAAAGCGGGCTGAACCTACAACCGATATTTGATCAATATCTGCGCTCCACCCAAATTCCCAAACTGGAGTGGAGAAAACAAAACGGACAAACCGAATGCAGGTGGACCAACTGCATGCCCACTTTCAGGATGCCAATAAAAGGAAACGGCAATCAACCCTGGGAATGGATATCAACCGATTGGACTGCAATCAAGCAAGCCTTGCAACCCGGCATGATACCGGCCAACTTGTACATTCAATAAAAACCCCATGAGTGGCATTCGCCGTCAAAGCCTGATCTCCTCTGCCATCATCTATGCTGGGTTTGCCGTTGGCTTATTCAACATT
>CAYYXC010000135.1:0-2627 GCA_964475505.1 uncultured Chitinophaga sp. | reverse complement strand
AGCAGGGGATTTTTGAGAAGGAAGAGTTCGGACTCTACAACGCCTTCATCGCGGTAGCATTGATGATGTCGTCATTCTCCGGATTGGCTATGCCTGTTTACCTCACTAAATTCTATCCATATTATAAGTCGCACTGCCCCGAAAAGAAAAATGAGCAATTCTCCATTGCCTTGGTGGTGAGCTTAATTGGTTTTAGCATCGTTGCGCTGCTTGGCTGGCTGGGTAAGGGATTGGTCATTCAGAAATACGGTGGCAATGCGCCGGGACTGATTACCTATTATCAATGGCTTTTCCCATTGGGACTAGGAATGACGCTTTACTTACTGCTGGAGGCATGGGCCTGGAATCTTAAACGCTCTATTCTCACCAATTTTTTGAAAGAGCTTGTTTGGCGGCTCTACATCACCGTCCTGATCGGCGCCTACTATTTTAAATGGATAGATTTCACGCAGTTTGTCCGAGCATTCGCCTTGAGCTATTTGTTCATATCGGCCATACTGATGGCCCATCTACTCCACACCGGAAAACTTCCTTTTAGTTTTAGGATCAGTCGGCTCACCAAAAGAATTCGAAGGGTCATTATTGGGCTTTGTTTATTTATCTTTTTAGGATCAGCCATTCTTCAATTGGCATTGGTTTTTGACTCCCTGGTCATTTCCTCCATCTTACAGGGTGCATTGGCTCAACTCGCTATCTACTCGCTGGCTCAAAATATGGCAGCAGTGATTCAGGCGCCTCAGCGGGGACTGGTAAGCGCCTCTATCTCGCCGCTATCCATTGCATGGAAAGAAAAAAATTTAACCGAAATCCAACGCATTTATCAGCGCTCATCCATTAACCAATTGATCTTTGGTGCGGCTTTGTTATGCCTTTTTGCACTGGACTTCCAAGAAGGAATTGATGCGGTTGGACTTCAAGCATCCTACCAATCGGCGTTCCCTGTTGTATTGATCTTGGGAGCCGCTCGTTTGGTAGACATGGGCACCGGACTAAACACACAAATCATTCAAACCTCTACCCGTTGGCGATTCGAGCTTTGGAGTGGAATGGCGCTATTGATCATCACGCTCCCCAGCAGTTATTGGCTTACCAAATCGTACGGCATAGTGGGCACTGCTCTTGCGCAATTGATTTCGATAAGCTGCTATAATCTAATTCGAATAATTTTTCTCTGGAGAAATTTCTCTCTGTTTCCATTTACCCGCCAAAGCCTTTGGGTGCTCTTACTGGCTGGTCTCTGCTACGTCCTCACGAAGACAGCTACGGATATGTTGCAAGGATGGACTGCCCTTGTACTGCAATCGGCTCTATTTGTAATGCTATACGCTACGCTGGTATACTATTTGAATTTGTCACCAGACATAAAACCGGTGTGGCAGACAATGAAAAAGAAATTTCTGATTAAGTTCTAAGAGAATCAATTCATCTCCCGCTTCCAGCGACCAGCGCCTAAATAACGCTTGCTATAGTACGGATCATACATGTCGCTGATCACAACGCCATGGCCAGAGGAGGCGTGGGCAAATTTGTTACTGCCCAGATAAATACCCACGTGCGATATCCCTCTGCCACGCGTATTGAAAAATACCAGGTCTCCTTCTTGCAACTCAGTAAGGGATATCCGATCAGTTGTTTTGTGCTGCTCTCGGGAGGTACGAGGTAGGTTAACGCCGTATACCGACTGAAAGATCGTTTGTGTAAAAGCTGAACAGTCAATGCCTCGCTTGGTAGATCCGCCCCACATGTAAGGAGTACCATGCCAGTCTTCCAACGCGAGCAACAATGACAAACTGGGCAGCGAAGTCGCATCTACATTCATGAGCTGCGCATACTTCAATTGAAGCCCTGTAGCATTGGATGCATCCAACCGACTGGATCGGTTTGCATCACTGGTGATGGAACTGTTTTCGGAGAAGGCCACATTGGTTGCCAATGGTCCTTTGGTTGTTGCAGTCTGCTGTTCAACCTGTGCTACAAAATTGACCCGCGTTTTCTCGGGCGTTACGGAAATGTCCTCCAAAAATTTACGCGGCTGACGGTTATACTCAATGGCCTGGGCCATAGAGAGTGCGTTGCCGTTATTCTGCACGGTAGTTTGGCGGAGCAATCCGCATGAACTCAACGAAAAAAGCGATATAGTCAGTAGATAAAAACGCATTGAAATGTGGGCAGGACCGAGGCGCGAATGTAACCATTTATACCCGCGCTAGAAAGCATCGCTCAAAAAGAAAATGTTAAGGATTCTTATCTATTGAAAACCAGCCGGTAAAGAATTAGGTAAAAAGTCTACTAAGTGTAAATATCCACAATTCAACCCGCGAAGAAGTTTTGAATTACTTTAGCCCCTCTGACAAATTTCTTCTACAAATGATCAAACAGATCCTTTTTCTAACCGGTTGGATGTTTGGCTGGATCGCATCCGGTTGTCAGAGTCAGGGATCCGCTGCACCGACCGCCCTGATCATCAAAAAAGACAGCGTCGTTGGTCCAAAGCCCTACAATACACTGCTACATTCCAATACAGAAACATTGCTTGCTGAACCCGGCACAAAATCGGTGCTGTTTGACAAGAAAAGAGAGCGGCTATATGCAATGAACTTAGAAGGAATGAGTATTGCTATATATGA
>CAYYXC010000134.1:0-3843 GCA_964475505.1 uncultured Chitinophaga sp. | reverse complement strand
GTGCCTTCACATTTCCCTTACGATGCTCATGGACTTTTCATGTTCGATGGTACGCATACTTATGAGTATGCTGATATGCGAAAAGGGTATCATCCCGACTGGAACAGCTATGTATTTAACTACCAGCGGGGCGAGGTGAAATCATTTTTGATCAGTAGTGCCCGTTTTTGGTTTGATAAATTTCACATCGATGGCATTCGGGTAGATGCTGTATCCTCCATGCTTAAATTAAATTATTCCAGAGAGGAAGGGCAGTGGGAGCCAAATGCGTTGGGCGGCGACGGAAAGCTGGAGGCGATCGCTTTTCTGAGAGACCTGAATGAAACCATTTACCGTGATTTTCCGGACGTCCAAACCATCGCAGAAGAAGCAACAGACTGGCCCGGTGTATCCAAGCCGACTTTTCAAGGGGGACTTGGTTTTGGAATGAAGTGGATGATGGGATGGATGCACGATACTCTCGACTATTTCAAAGTAGATCCGCTTTTTCGAAAAGACCATCAGGATAAATTCTCATTCAGTATGATGTATTACTACGATGAGAATTTTATGCTTCCTTTTAGTCACGACGAAGTAGTACACGGGAAAAGTCCCCTTATATACAAGATGCCGGGCGATGAATGGCAGAAGTTTGCCAACCTCAGACTTTTGTATACATATATGTGGACCCATCCCGGCGCTAAATTGTTGTTCATGGGAGGGGAGTTCGGACAAACACGTGAATGGGATTATCGGTCGGAGTTGTCGTGGGGGTTGCTGGAGTTCGATCCCCACCGAAGTTTACGTCATTTTGTCTCTAAGTTGAATATGCTGTTACGTACCGAGCCCGCACTCTATATCAATCAATTTGACTCTACAGGGTTTGAGTGGGTCGACTTGCAGCATCGCTCCGAATCGGTCATTGCCTTTCGCAGAAAAGGCAACCGAGCACAAGATGACCTGCTGGTGATCCTCAATATGACCCCCGTGGTCAGAAACAATTGGGTGGTAGAGTATAACGGCCGCCCTTACAAAAAAGAAATACTCAACAGCGATGCGGCTGAGTTTTGGGGAAGCGGTTCGGTGAGCAATCCCCACATCATCCATAAATGGATAGATAAAAAAAACAATCGATCCAGCTTGGTCGTGAATTTGCCGGCCTTGGGGGGAATTATTCTTAAATAATTCCCATTTTATCTTTCTTCCGATCTGTTTTCACAAAATGGATTTGCTTTTCGGGTTTTCGGAACACTATATTGACGAGTTAATCCGACCTACACCATGAAAAACAAAACACCCATCCCTTTAAGGGCTTTTCTTTTGTCCATCCTGCTCACCACTGCAGGAATGCTTTTTGCCCAATCCTCCACCAGTCAGGACAGCGTGGCCTTTTATTTGAAGCAGGCACAGGCCGATAAGCTAAACGGTCGTCGTATCGATTTGCTAAAAAATCTTGATAAGGCCCTTGCCTTTCAGTCCCGCGACCCAAGGGTCTTACGAGAATTGGGCAGTTTTTTAGCCGAGCTGCGTAAATGCCAACAGGCCATGGATAAACTAACCGAGGCGGTGTCATTAGCTCCTCAAGACAGTTCCTTGCTTCGTCAAACAATGGAACTGGCTTATCAACTTCGTCAGTACGATCAGGTGATTCGGCTGGCAAGCGGGATCCAGTCGAGCAGTATGAATCCTTGCATGGCTTTACTGCTGGGAAAGGTGTATTATGATCAGGAAAACTACGGCAGCGCCATTTCATACCTGATGCAGGCCGGTAAAGGGAATTCCATCTCAGCTGAGATTCCATATTTATTAGCCAAGAGTTATGCGGATATGACCAACTACAAAGCCGCCATTCCTTTTTTTCAACAAGCACTTTCCCTGGATCCAAAACAGCCATATTGGGCATATGAATTGGGTCTTAGTTATAATGCTATACATGATAATCCAAATGCCCTGAAATACATCCAATTGGCCGGCACGCTGGGATACAGACAGGATAATGACTACATGGAAAATCTTGCCACCGCATACCTCAATGTTGGCTCCTTTGATGAGGGTATTCGTATTCTGAAAGATGCACTCGTGCGCCGTCCGGCTGATTTTAATTTATTGAATATGCTGGCAGAGGCTCATTACAGCAGCGGCAAGTACACCATAGCGATGGAGTATTGGGATAAACTGCTTGAGTACGATAAGACAAATGCATCCGCCTTGTATATGATCGGTATGTGCTATCAGAAAATGGGAGGTAAGCAAAACACAGATAAGGGCACTGCACTTTGCGATAAAGCGATTCAGATGGATCCGACCTTGGCGGGATTAAAGCAGAAGAGAATGCTGGAGGGATTCTGACCTTACATCCGATCGGGTACCCGGATGCCCAATAATTCCATCGCATCAGATAAGATGCGGGCTGTTTGAAGGCAGAGTTGTTGACGCAGCGCTTTCTTTTCTTCGGATTCTGCCTGTAGCACCGAGTGTTCGGCATAGAATCCGTTGAAGGATTTTGCCAATTGATAGGCATAGTTTGCCACCACGGAGGGGTTATACTCAAGAGCTGCTTGGTGAACCTGATCGGCATACTGTCCCAACAGAACCATCACCTCTTTCTCTTTGGGTAACAAACTGGTTGAGGGCATAGCCGTGCCAGATGGAGTGTCCAGCTTTCTCAGGATCGACTTGATACGGGCGTGGGTGTATTGGATGAATGGACCAGTGAATCCTTGGAAGTCGATGGACTCTTCCGGATTGAAAACCATTTTCTTCTTGGGGTCTACACGCAGCAAGTAAAATTTCAGCGCGCCCATGGCCAGTGTATCATACAACTCACTGAGTTCCGTTTCGGAGAAGTCCTTGACCTTTCCTAATTCTTCTGTTTTATTTTTTGCCACACTTACCATCTCGTCGGCCATGTCATCGGCGTCTACAACCGTGCCTTCCCGACTTTTCATTCGTCCGCTGGGCAATTCAACCATCCCATAACTCAAATGATGAATACCATCGGCATAGGGCTTGCCTAATTTCTTTAAGATGAGAGTAAGAACCTTCATGTGATAGTTTTGCTCGTCTGCTATCACATAAATGCTTTGGTCGTATTGGTGCTCATCGTATTTCTGTTGCGCTAGTCCGAGATCCTGTGTGATGTACACGGAGGTGCCATCTTTTCTGAGTACTAATTTTTCATCTAATCCGTCTGCCGTCAGATCGATCCATGTACTGCCATCAGGTTTTTGAAAAAAGACATTTGTAGCGAGCCCATCTTCCACGAACTTCTTCCCAAGCAAGTAGGTCTCACTTTCGTAATACATTTTTTTGAAGTCGGCTCCTATGCGACGATAGGTTTGATCAAAGCCCTCGTAAACCCATCCGTTCATGGTTCTCCATAATTCCAAAGTGGCAGGATCTCCGTTTTCCCAATCCACCAGCATTTGCTGCGTGGCTTTCATGATTGGGGCTTCTTGCGCCGCCTGTTCTTTTGAAAGACCAGACGCGATCAGCTCATCCATTTCTTTTTTATATGCATCGTTGAAAAGGACGTAGTAATGGCCTACAAAATGATCCCCTTTCATACCTGTGCTACCGGGCGTTTCTCCTTTTCCGAATCGTTGCCAGGCAATCATGCTTTTGCAGATGTGGATGCCACGGTCATTGACTACACAACTTTTGATGACCTGATTGCCGGTTTTTTGAAGAATGGCGGAGATGCTCCAACCTAAAAAAATGTTCCGCAAATGCCCTAAGTGCAGGGGCTTGTTGGTATTCGGGGAGGAGTACTCGACCATGATGCGCTGGCTTTTCTCATGGGGAGCAACAAGGTTGGCCGACTGGTGTTGGATCGTAAAGGCATCAAGCCATACTTGATCTTGT
>CAYYXC010000133.1:0-3857 GCA_964475505.1 uncultured Chitinophaga sp. | reverse complement strand
AAAATTTCGGTACAATAACGCCAAACGTTAACAGAACCATACTTTCTCAAACATTCGTCATAGAAGCCATAGACTTAAGTAATTTAGCGTGACTCGTGATTTCCTCTTATCAGTGTTATTCTTTCGGGATATCTAACCTATAAAAAGTTAAAAGATATTTGAGTACTTTTAATGCAAGGAGAAGCAAGAATGTTTCAACTGAGTAAAATCCTCTGTCAACAAAATCTCCCATGAACAAGTAATTGGTGTCGGGACAATCTCCTCCCACTTGAAAAAGTTCCATCAAGTCATAGAACTGACCATGAATGTCTCCACATAGCAATGGACGAGAGTCGATGTGTCCTTCCTTTCGCTACTGATCTCTTCCCGATTTCCCTCGGAATGCCGACTTTTGTGCCACCCAAATGGCCCCATTCACATGGCATATCAATCCGTAACAAAAGAAGATCTGGATTTTTTCCGATCGGCGATCGGTGCAACGTTTGTACTGGTTGATGAAGAGTCGCTTCAGCGCTATGGGCGCGATGAGACAGAAAATCTGGTATTTCCGCCCGAGGTTGTACTGAAGCCCGCCACGACCGAGGAGGTGCAAGCCATTCTTCGTCGTTGTTCTGAGCGATGCATACCGGTAACACCACGCGGTGCGGGCACTGGTTTGAGTGGGGGTGCGCTGCCTCATCGGGGAGGTGTTTCTTTGTCCACCGAGCGCATGAACAAGATCCTTCAGATCGACGAGCGCAATCTTCAGGTAACCGTTGAGCCGGGTGTGATCACCGAGGTGCTCCAGCTTGCGGTTAAAGAGAAAGGTCTTTTCTATCCACCCGATCCGAGCAGCCGCGGATCTTGTTTCATTGGAGGAAACATTGCTGAAAACAGTGGCGGACCCAAAGCAGTGAAATACGGCGTGGTGAAGGACTATGTGTTGAACCTCGAAGTCGTTCTTGCCAACGGAGAGGTGATATGGACGGGAGCCAATGTTTTGAAGAACTCCACCGGCTATAATCTTACGCAACTGATGGTGGGCAGTGAGGGAACTTTGGGGATCGTTACCAAGATCGTTCTCAAGTTGATTCCCTTTCCCAAGTATGATCTCTTGATGTTGGTTCCTTTTCGCAACCTCGAGCAGGCCGGAGAGGCCGTCAGTGCCATCTTTCGTGCGGGTTTTGTACCCAGCGCTTTAGAGCTAATGGAGATCAATGCCCTGAAGATCGTGAGTCAGTTGGTAACCGATGCCATCGTGCCCATCACCGACGATACGGCTGCTCATTTGATCATTGAAGTGGATGGCAATAACCAGGATGTGTTGATGCAGGAAATGGAGGCCATTGGAGAATTACTGACACAGTACGACATCGGAGAGATATACTTTGCGGAGGATGCACAGCAAAAAGCAGCGCTCTGGAAATTACGCAGACGCGTAGCAGAAGCAGTAAAGTTGGTTGGATATACGATCGAAGAAGATACGGTTGTGCCCCGGGCAGAGTTGCCCGCCTTGATCAGAGGCGTGAAGGAACTGGGCTCGAAGCATAACTTCGATGTGGTTTGCTATGGGCATGCCGGAGACGGAAACTTGCATATACGCATTCATTGTCCGGGTGTGCCCAACAGTTATGGTCACGAGGGCGTTAAATCGATCCTGCGAGATCTGTTTCAATTAGTGCACCGCCTTGGCGGAACAATCAGCGGAGAACACGGAATTGGTCTTATCCAAAAAGATTTCATGGATATAGTTTTCTCCCCGGTTAATCTTCAGTTGATGCACTCAATCAAAAAGGCATTCGATCCGGGCGATATTCTCAACCCCGGAAAGATCCTGCCTCAATAACATTCATGAATCATTCTACTATGAAACGAGTAATTGTTTTTATTGTATTGCTCTCTGTGCTCATCACCAGCCAGGCCCAGTCTAACAAAAAAGACGATGGATCAAAAACACCGTTTCGTGAGAACCTGTTTACAGGGGGCAGCGTTTCCTTGTCTTTTTTTGGAAATACATTTTTGATCGGAGGCTCGCCGGTGCTTGGTTACAGCTTGACCAATTGGTTGGATGCAGGATTGGTTGTCAATTACACGCACTCCAGTTACCGCGACTACAACGGCGTGTTGAATAATAAACTTCGTCAGACCCTCTGGGGTGGCGGAGGTTTTGCACGAATCTATCCCGTGCGTTTTCTTTTTTTTCAGACACAGTGGGAGCAAAATTCCATCCAGCAAAAATTCATACCGGTGTCCGGACCGGTTGAGCGAATTTCCGTCTCTTCATCCAGCACACTTATTGGCGGCGGATATACAACCGGACGTAAAGGCAGGGGAGGCGCGCCCTTCTTTTACCTAGCTGTTTTGTTTGATGTTGGTGGCGATATCAATTCGCCTTATACGGATGCCTATGGTCGTTCCATTCCCATTGTGAGAGGTGGCCTGCAGGTGCCGTTGTTTCAGGGAGCTTGGAGACGTTGATCCAGCCAGTTGCCGATTTCCTCCGGATTCTTGAAAACATGGACCTTTTCATAGGCGCCTTCGTACAGAAATCCGCTTTTTTTCAAGTGATCCATGTGCTGCAACAGGTGGTCATAAAAGCCATTCGTATTCAGAATCAGTATTTGCTTGTCGTGAATGGTCAGTTGATTCCAGGTCAGTACTTCAAATAATTCATCGAGGGTGCCAAAGCCACCGGGCAGTATGATGGCCGCATCGCATCGTCCATAGATCATTTGTTTTCGTCGGTGCATATCATCGCACACGATCAATTCAGTTAGGCTGCGGTGAGCCACTTCCCATTCCACCAGCAGTTTGGGGATGATCCCCGTAACGCTTCCACCTTTTGATAAGACAGCGTCTGCCACGGAGCCCATCAATCCCGCACTTCCTCCCCCATAAATCAATGTGATCTTTCGACTCGCTAAACCATGGCCTAAATCAGTTGCTGCCAGCGCATATGCCGGATCATTTCCGTTTTTAGAGCCACAAAACACTGCGATGGATTGAATTCCCATGCGTAAAAAGTAGTGGTTTTTTCTATACCTTCAAACTTTCCCTGTTATGACACCCATCATTCTGTTTTCATTCGTAATTGGATATTTCTTGTTGTTATTGGGCGTAGCCTGGTACACTTCCCGCAATGCCGACAACGAGTCTTTTTTTATAGGAAATCGCAATAGCAACTGGGTACTGGTTGCTTTTGGCATGATCGGTACCTCCTTGTCGGGCGTCACTTTTGTGAGCGTACCCGGCGATGTAGGTAAAGGTAATTTCCATTATTTCCAATTGGTTTTGGGCTATTTACTTGGTTACATCGTAGTGGCCTTTGTTTTATTGCCGCTCTATTATCGGTTGAATTTGACCAGTATCTACACCTATTTATCGAAGCGATTTGGTCCTGCTGCGCATCGGACCGGCGCTTCCTATTTTTTGCTTTCCCGTACGGTAGGAGCAACGGCGCGGCTTTATCTCGTGGTCAATATCCTGCAGCTATTTATCCTCGATAAACTAGGAATCCCTTTTTGGATCACGGCAATGGTCATCCTTATCCTGATCATGCTGTATACCATCGAAGGTGGGGTAAAGACCATTGTTTTTACCGATACACTTCAGACATCGGGTATGCTGATTGGCCTGGTGGTGTGTTTGATCGTGCTGTTGCAATCCATGAACCTTGATCTATTCGGGGCCTGGTCTCAGTTGGGGGATAAAGGATACACCCGCATCTTTAATTGGGATGTTCAGCATCCGGGCTATTTCTGGAAGCAATTTCTAGGGGGGATGTTCATTACCATCACCATGACCGGTCTCGATCAGGAGATGATGCAAAAGAACATCAGCGTGCGCACCTTGGGGGCTTCGCAAAAGAATATGATGAC
>CAYYXC010000132.1:1176-3874 GCA_964475505.1 uncultured Chitinophaga sp. | reverse complement strand
TGCGCTGACCGTCGGTTGCCTCATGCCCAAAGTGCCCGTGCAGGGCATTTTCAAGTATAGATTGTGTTATGATGGGCTGTATATCCAAAGCAAAAGCAGTTTGAACGCGAAGCAAAGAAAAGACATCCGCGAAACTGTGCTTAGTTTAGCAGCGGAATATTCCTCACTATGGCGGTATTTAATCCGGAACTGGCGGCCAAAATGAAAATGCCCAAAGAACTGCTCGATGAAGCATCGAGCCTGCACTTTGCGCTGCATATCGGCGACCGGTTCGTTGAAGCTTCCCTCTTTGAGGCAGCCACTTCCAAATGCCGGTGGCACGTCGTATCCGATGAATTTCTCGGTGACCCTGTGGAGTTTATCTACCAGCGCAACTGGCATGATCAATTGTTTCGCAAATGCACGGTGAGTTTTGATACAGCTCATTATGCAATAGTGCCTAACGCCTATTTCGATGAAAAACAAATGGGTGCATACTTGCAACTTCAGCATGGCTTGGCTGTTACAAATGCCCATTACACTGAGATCCCGGAATTGGATGCCATGTGTTGTTACGAATCGCCTGATTGGTTGTCGCGCTTGATGGGTTTTATCCCGAATGCGCGTGTTATCCCTACCTCCGCACTCCTGGCTCGATATGCTGCCGTCTCGGCAACAATTGATGAATCAACATGTGTTTGTTGGGTGACTGATCGACAAGTTACGATGGCCTGCTTGCGCCGCCGGAAATTACAATTGCTGGCCTCCAATGAAGTCAGTTCTGAAGAAGATGTGATGTATCATGTTGCCAATGCAGCGATGCGCCTGGGTTTTGACCTCGAACAGGGAGCATTTGAGCTCATCATTGGTAAAGGGATGAGCGAATTGTTACCGCTCATGTCCAACTATGTGAGCCAAGTCAAACATGCCGAATCACCCGAAGGTATCGGCTCGTACATGCCACAAATTCATGTGCTATGCGCATAATCGCCGGATCACTCAAAGGAAGATCGATCGACGTTCCACGAAACTTCAAGGGACGCCCCACGACCGATTTTGCTCGGGAAGGACTGTTCAATGTGCTCAATAACCTGGTCGAGTGGGAAGGGCTGCACGTACTGGATCTTTTCTCCGGCACTGGGGCGTTTTCACTGGAATGCTTTTCTCGTGGGGCTGAGGCTATTCTTGCGGTCGATATCCAACCACTGCATGTCAAATTCATCAACGATAATTTCAGAAACTTCGAAGCCCATGAGGCCCACGCACTGAAACAAGACGTTTTCAAATTTTTGAAGACTCCGGAGGAAACATTTGACTTAATCTTCGCTGATCCACCATTCGATTTGCCCAAACTTGAACACCTGCCGGAGATTATTCTGTCGTCACCTGCCATGCAGGAAAATACACTGGTTATTATTGAACATGGTAAACGCACAGACCTGAGCAAAAGCCCCGGGTTTGTTCAAATGAAAAGCTATAGCAATGTCATGTTCAGCTTCTTTCGAAAGCCAAGCTAATTTTAACTTACGTTTGTTGTCATGAACAGAATTGCAGTCTTTCCCGGTTCATTTGACCCCGTCACCAAAGGACATGAAGAAATAGTGCGTCGTTCATTGCCGTTGTTCGATACAATCATCGTAGCCATTGGTCGTAACACGTCCAAATCGTCGATGTTTCCGCTCGAACAACGCAAGCAATGGCTGATGGATACATTTCAGGATGAACCGCGCGTTCAGGTCATTGAACTCGAAGGGCTGACAGTCGACTTTTGCCGTGAGCACGATGCTCAGTTCATCCTTCGAGGCGTTCGCAATGGTGGAGATTTTGAATATGAGCGGTCCATCGCCCAGATGAATAAGGCCATGTATCCCGCCATGGAAACCGTGTTGCTTTTTTCCGATCCGTCCATGGCTGCGATCAATAGCACCATCGTTCGGGAAATTATAAAAAATAAAGGCGACGTTTCTCAGTTCCTGCCTACACGCGTTGATGTCTATGCTTAGGAAAATTTGGTTTACCGTCGTTGTATGTGTTCTGCTGGAGCCACTGTTGTTTGCAGCTACCGTGCGTCTTGCCGGTGATGCTCCGGGCTACGAAGGGAAAAAGCTGGCTGTTATTCTGCCTTTGGATGAGTTTTCAGGTCTGCGTCAAGTGCTGGCAAGTACTGATGTGCGCGACGATGGGTCGTTTTTGGGGGGATTTTGAATGGCCGAAATCCGACGGGAATATATCCACATACAACGCATCGAAGCTGCATTATATGCTGAACCGGGATCTTCATACCGGTGCGTTTTTCCACAAGTAGCTAAGACCGATTTCAAGCGATTCGATCGAAGTGAGATTGAATTGCAATTCGTCGACCTTCCTCCCAAGGACATCAATGCCGTTATCCGAAGCTACAATCTGGATTATTCACGCTTTATCGCTGATCACTTTTATGATTTTGCAGCACAGGAATACAAGGGATCGGTTCAATACACGAATGCACTTCAAGAGCGCCGCCTAAAAGTTGACCTCTTTGCAAAACGAAACGAGAAGGATACCATGCAGCAATCGGTAGCCCCCGAATTCAAGCGCTGGATAGAACACTTCTGCGACTCCATGCACACCGTGTATGCGGTAATCAATGAATCAGATTTTTTTGATACCTACCGCGAGTTCTCCGAAGCGGAATTGTATCTGCTCAACGGGATGAATAGGGTACAGTTCTATAACCGAT
>CAYYXC010000132.1:0-1121 GCA_964475505.1 uncultured Chitinophaga sp. | reverse complement strand
CGCGTGCGCTGCCACTGAATAATCCGGCTTTCGTCGGATGCTTCAAGTTGTATTATCAAAATTTGCTCACAGGCCGCAAGAGTGAGATGCAGTCCAAAATCATACGGGCCATCAATGCGGATCGCAGCATGCAAATGCTCACAGATGTATTTGCGGTTGATTCGACGATGCAATCCTCCCGCATGAGAAGGTTGGCCTGTATTTCCGGCTTGAAGGATATTTACTATAACAGGTCATTTGATCGACTGGCAATCGAAAGGATGTTGCTCCAGCCAAGCGGAACTGATGGCGATCTCGATGCAATCGCGGTTAACCTGCATGCGCAGCTTACCCGGTGCAAAAGTGGAACACCCTTCCCCGAACTTGTTTTAACCGATGAAGCACAAGAGCGATGGTCGGTCAGTCAATTTTCCGGAGCACCTGTATATCTGTACTTTTTTGCCACATGGAGCCCGGCGTCCTTGAAGGAATTGCAGCTGCTTGAGCGCTGGAAGGAAAAGTTTGCCGGTAGGGTGGAGTTTATCGGCGTTTCTTTAGACGATGATTACAGCGATTTTCGCACGTATCTGGAGGATCATCCCAAACAAGCCCTCTCCTTTGTTTATGGTAATGCTGACCCCTTCATCCAGGAAAAATTAAAGTTGAAAGCAGTGCCTCATGCCTATCTGATTGATGGCCAAGGTCTGATTGTCGGAGATGTAGCGCCATCGCCATCCGACCCGAAGTTTGAGGCCGCCTTAAGCCAAATCGCTGTTGCTCCGACAGACGTTAATCAGAAACCAAAAACCTGGCGCGATCATTAAATCAGTCGATCCAAATCGGAAACCCCGATGTATCGATCGCTGATAAAACCTTCCCCTAAGGTCATTCCGGCCTGTCGTCCAAGATTGAGGGCCTTGCCATGGAGGAAGTCAAAGAATTCTTCACCCGAAATCGGAGTCACAACATCCTCGGAGGCTGCGTTGTGGAACTGACTGCTGTAACAATTTAAAAGGGCAACTTTTCGCTCCCAATACCCCGCGATATCCACCACTATATCCGGTTCGAGATAGAAATCCTGGATATATTGATAAACGGCTTTTGGTCGCCATGGCTCTTGCAGTTCTCCCTCAAAATGCGTC
>CAYYXC010000131.1:0-3882 GCA_964475505.1 uncultured Chitinophaga sp. | reverse complement strand
AGCAGGCAGCCGTCATTTTCGTCGCGAAAAATTCGTTCCCAAAGGCGGACCCGACGGCGGCGATGGCGGCCGAGGTGGACACATCATTGTGAGGGGGAGTAAAGATGTCTGGACGTTACTCCATTTGAAGTATCGCAAACATGTCATTGCCGAGGATGGTGAATCCGGGGCAGGAGCCAAGCGCACCGGAGCGCAAGGAAAAGATGAAGTGTTGGAGGTGCCCCTGGGTACCGTAGCCAAGGATTTTGAAACCGGGCGTATTGAGTTTGAAATTACCGAGGAAGGTCAAGAGTACGTGCTTGTTTCCGGCGGTCGTGGAGGCCTGGGAAACGATCACTTTAAAACGTCAACCAATCAGGCACCTGATTATGCCCAACCCGGTGAACCGGGAAAGGAAGAATGGAAGATTCTCGAACTCAAAGTACTGGCAGATGTCGGTTTAGTCGGCTTTCCCAATGCGGGTAAATCAACCCTTCTTTCGGTGGTGAGTGCCGCCAAACCGGAAATCGCAGATTATCCTTTTACTACGCTCGTACCGAATCTTGGAATGGTGCGCTATCGCGGAGATCGCTCATTTGTTATGGCAGATATTCCCGGAATTATCGAAGGTGCGGCAGAAGGAAGGGGATTGGGACATCGTTTCCTGCGCCACATTGAACGTAACTCGACACTTCTGTTCATGATTGCCTGTGACTCCAAGGATATCGCAGCGGAATACAAGGTGCTTGTAAATGAGTTAGGGAAATACAACCCTGAGCTCCTGCATAAGAAAAGACTACTGGCCATTACCAAGAGCGATATGCTCGATGAGGTGATGATGAAACAAATGCGCGAGTTATTGCCCAAGGATGTGCCGTCCATTTTCATTTCGGCAGTGGCTAATATGAATGTCGATCGATTGAAAGACATGATCTGGGAGCAAATCAACAGTTGATTATTGAATCAACTCAAACTTCTTTTCGAGAATTTGAAATTCCACACGGCGATTTTGATGTCGCCCTTCGTCAGTGGTGTTATCTGCTACCGGAACTTCTTTGCCAAAAAAGGTAAGCTGCAATCGCGAGGGATCAATGCCTTTCGCAGCGAGATGGTCGATGACCCGTTGCGCTCTGCGTTTGGATAGATTGAGATTATAGCCGTCGGGACCAATCACATCCGTATGGCCCGATATTTCCATGTACATCGCACGATTTTTTTTCAGCAGCACATACACTTCCTCCAATTGAATCATGGCCTCCTCCGTTAATTCATCCTTGTCGAAATCAAATAGAATAGCGTCCAGTTTGATTTTGGTGTATTCATTTAATTCAAGCGGCGGATCCACTGCGATACTGGCGAGATACTCATTTTCACAGCTACACTCGAGTTTACGTTGAACGGGCCTGATCTTGACGTCATCAACGTACATGTAGGACCATGTGCCGTATCCTTTGTCGCTCATGTCTTCGGTGCGGCGAATCACCTTTAGTTCTTTGTCGGTTTTGAAATTACCGATGGTCAGGTATTCCTCGCCGCCCTTCGCGGTGTATATATCCGAAAGTAACTGCCATTCGCCGGACTCATCCAACATATTCAGTCGCGGATTACTCATGGTGGCGCTATATGCGAGTTCGCTTTGAAGATTACTTTCGATTTTTTTATCGCTCAGTACTACACCCAACCCGTCGGTAACATAGTTGCAATAGTCGGCAGCACTTACGTAGAGTTCGATGCATAACATTTCTCCTGCCATCAGCGGACGTGATAATTTCGTTTGCAAGTATTCCCGGTAGTTGCGTTTGTTGCTCACGCTATACGTCACAAATCCGGCATACGCCTCACCATCCTTTGCCTTTTGCTGTCCGAATACGTTATTGGGAACACCCACTTTGTCGCTGCACGCGTGAAAATAATCCGGTGTGCCATCGGTGGCTTGCCACCAGCCTGCAATCGTGTTGAGACTTTGCTGATTATAGTTGCTCGGGCAATAGGATTTGTTTTCGAAGCTTCCGTTGGTCACGAGGTTTTGCGCGTCTGCAATCAACGCCGTTAAGCAAAGGAATATGCCCGTGAGCCCGAACTTCATGCATACGAAGAACACAAATTACGCTTGAATATTTCGCGCTTCACCCCGACGATTATCAGCGGAATGATGTGAATAGGAAAAAAAAAGGGAGGCTTAAGCCTCCCTTCAGTTGGAATGGATACCACGTATTATTTCGCCGAGAATTCAACGCGGCGGTTTTGCGCCTTGCCAAGCGGTGTTGTTTTATCGCTGGCCGGAACAGTATTGTCTTTACCGGAAACCGTTATTCTGCTTGCATCAACGCCATTATCGGTGAGGAACTTTTTCACGGCCTCAGCGCGCGTTTGTGCCAAGCCGATATACGACTTGTTGGTTTTCGTTTCATTCTGTTCGTCGCTGTCGGAATGACCTACCAAATCCAGCTTCATGGTTGGATTGTCTTGAAGCAGTTTCGCCACATCCAACAGTTCTTGTTCAAACATGGCCGGAATCTCAGCAGAGAGATAGGAGAACCACACGGAGGTGGCTTTGATTATTTCTGCAGGTTTCATGTCTACATTCTTGGCGCTGGTGCGGCTATAGATCAGGTCAGGATCTTTGTCCTCTTTCTTTCCGCAGAAACAATCCGTTTGCGAGGCGATTTCCATCACTTCAACGTTGTCGATGTAGTAGTAAGCATCAGGCATAATCATGCCTTCCTGTCCGGCAGGCTTAATGACTTTTTCCAATTTGATATCTGCTTCCACACCGAAACAGCCGATGATGATGTATTCCTCCCGTCCTGTTGCCAGGTAGGTTCCGCAGATGGTTTCCCAGCCACTCATGGTGGTGATCGGGGCGTTCGATTTTTCAGTAATCTGTGGCTGAAACGTAAGCGCATTGGTATTGGCGTTTTGCACTTTTCGGTCACTGATGAACATACCAACATTGCTCGCCCCCCACTTGCTCAAATCAGCGAGGCTTACGTTGAATTTGACGCAGTAGAGTTTGTCTTTGGTGAGCTTGCGCGTCAGACGTGCTTGCATGTAGGTGCGTGTTTTCTTCGGGTCTTTGGTGAACGCCCGGAATCCGCCATAGCCACTTCCTTCAAAAGGTTCTTCCGTTCCGAGGTCGTTTTTCGGAGCGGCAACCTTGGTGCTTTTCGCCATCGTATTGAATAGATCCGCCTGGGATTCATTGGGTGATCCCCAGTTTTTAATCATCGTTGGGAGCTGACCATAGGCCTTCAGCAATTTGACGTCGTCCAACTCAAAGCTCGCATCCAGCACCAGATTGGTGGGAGCGGTATTCTCTTCAACGGGTGCTTCCTCCTTTGAAGTCGTGGTAGTCTTTGATCCTGTCTTGGATGGTGTCGATCCGGGCTTTTTGGTTTGTGCACTGACTGCCAAACTGCCGAAAAGCAGGGCGACCAGTGCTAGGCTGATTTTATTCATGATGGGTTGTATTGATGCGCTTGTACGGTTTGAATGAATAGCTTGAGTTTTCCCGGATCAATATCGGGATATACCCCGTGTCCGAGGTTCGCAATATACTTATTGCCGCCGAATGCATCAAGCATCCGCGTGGTTTGTTCAATTATAAAACCTTCTGAGCCGTAAAGCACGGCGGGATCGAGATTTCCTTGGAGTGTTTTCTCATTGCCAACCGCGCGTCGGGCGAATTGAGGTGAGGTATGCCAGTCAACTCCAATGGTTCGGCAAGGGAGTTGACCCATCGCTTCCAGCGAAAAGAATGCGCCTTTGGCGAATACCGTTACCGGCACTTGCGTTATGGCGTCACATATTTTCCGGATGTAGGGCATTGCGAACTGTTCGTAAGTGTCTTGATTGAGTATTCCGGCCCAACTGTCAAACAATTGGACCATGTTACAACCATGT
>CAYYXC010000130.1:0-3886 GCA_964475505.1 uncultured Chitinophaga sp. | reverse complement strand
TTTCACTTTAATCATAATTCTGATATTTTTATTCACACTTATGACCGCCTCGGCTTTTGGAGCTCCCGCGAAGCGGAGATCGTCAATGCTTATTTTGGGTTGGACGGTGAGAATGGCGTTACCATTGAGCAGATCGGTGTTAAATATGATCTGACCAAGGAGCGTATTCGTCAAATCAAAGAGCGGGCCATTAAGCGTCTTCAAAAAGCCCGTTACAGCAGTGCCTTGAAAGCCTATCTGGGATAAACCTCAAAACTTTTAGGCGATAACAATGTTTTATCCGGAGTTATGCTCCGGATTTTTTTGTAATTGTTTTATATGAATCGTTGGTTTGGTTTGCTGCTGATGTTTGTTACGGGTTTGACTTCCTGTGAAAAAGGCGTGGATCTTAAGTTGGATCAAGTTGCCCCCAAACTGGTGGTGGAGGCTACCATCGAAAACGATCAACCGCCACAAGTGATCCTCACCAAAAGCTTCCAATACTTTTCCGCTATCAATTTGGCTGACCTAAGCAATAGTTTTGTGCGCGGGGCTGAAGTGGAGATCTCCAACGGTCAGCAGACCCATCGGCTCAAGGAATACAGATTGGAGCCCTTCCCAGGCGTTGCTCTTTACTATTACGGCATAGATTCCAGCCAGCTTTCCACGGCTTTTGTAGGGGCCTTGAAAACACGATATACCCTCACGATCCGAAGCGGCGGAAATGTATATACGGCTGAAACGATGATCCCGGATACTACCAGACGTATCGACTCTTTTTATTGGAAACCTGCACCGCCCGCCCTCAACGATACTACCAAAGTCGCCTTGATGTTCAGAGGGACGGATCGGCCGGGGTTGGGAGACTATATCCGCTACTTTACCAAGCAAAATCGTGATCCCTTTTATCCCGGGTTGAATTCTGTTTTTGATGATCAGTTTGTGGATGGAAGTTCCTTCGACGTACAAATAGAAAGAGGGGTGCCTCGCGGTGTAGAGTTGGAGGAGGGGTATTCCTATTTTGACCGAGGCGATACTGTTGTATTCAAACTTTGCAACATCGATAAGGCCACGTTCGACTTTTGGCGGACGATGGAGTTTTCTTATGCCAGCATCGGCAATCCTTTTTCTTCGCCTACCCGCGTAAAATCAAATATCCAGGGGAATGCACTTGGGTATTTTGGAGGGTATGCCGCTCAATATCGTAGACTGATCATTCCGCGCTAAGCCCTCTCAAGAGTTTGATGAATCGCGTATTTTCGCGCCAAATCATTTTTCATGTCAGCGAATGAGCGTGTTTCTTGTTTGATCATCGGTTCTGGTCCGGCCGGCTACACCGCCGCTATTTATGCCAGCCGTGCGGGATTGAAGCCGGTACTCTATCAGGGTATTCAGCCAGGCGGACAACTCACCATCACCACCGAAGTGGAGAATTATCCGGGTTATCCAGACGGGATTCAAGGGCCTGATATGATGGTTCATTTTGAGAAACAAGCTGCCCGTATGGGTGCCGATATTCGGTACGGTATCGCTACTGCGGTAGATTTCACTGGCCCCATTCACCGCGTACAGATCGATGAAGAAAAATGGATCGAGGCGGCGTCGGTCATAATATCCACTGGTGCCAGTGCCAAGTGGCTGGGATTGGAAAGTGAACAGCGTTTGAATGGACATGGAGTCAGCGCCTGCGCCGTTTGTGATGGTTTCTTTTTCAAAGGAAAAGAAGTAGCCATCGTGGGAGCAGGAGATACCGCTGCAGAGGAGGCTTTATACCTATCTAAAATCTGCTCTAAGGTAAATATGATCGTTCGTAGAGGTGAAATGCGTGCCAGCAAGGTGATGCAAGACCGCGTACTCAAAACGCCGAATATCGTTGTCCACTGGCATTCCGTTACAGAAGAAGTTCTGGGAGATAAAACGGTTTCAGGTGTTCGAATCAAAAACACTGAAACCAATCATTTATCAGATTTAGCTGTGAGTGCGTTTTTTGTTGCCATTGGGCATGAACCCAATTCCGGGATTTTCAAGCCCTGGTTGAATATGGATGAGGCCGGTTACATCATGACTGTTCCGGGTAGCTCTAAAACAAATATTCCGGGTGTATTTGCAGCAGGTGACGTGCAGGATAAAACCTACCGTCAAGCTGTAACGGCTGCAGGCAGTGGTTGCATGGCGGCACTCGATGCAGAGCGTTACTTAAGTGCGGAGGGTTTACATTGATTCCATGAATGGACAAATCACCTTGACACTGCTTGGTCTGCGTTTTTTCGCGTACCATGGTTGGTACGAACAGGAAACAAAGCAGGGACAGACATTTCAGGTGAATCTTTGGGTAACCTATCCTGAGCCCGCCGGTGCCATACATGCACTCGATCAAACAATCGATTACACCACTATTTTTCATTTGATGCGTACGCAAATGGAGAAGCCACGAAAATTATTGGAAGATCTAGCGCAATCTATCTTGAGCGAGATACACGAAATCTTTCCGCAGGTGACGGAGTTGCGCATTCACATTGAGAAAGTTTCACCCCCGGTGGCAGGTCTTGATGGCAAACTGGGCATCCAGTTGCATCGCCGCTTTTAGATCTCCTTGTTTCTCCATCTGCCTGAACGCATGTACCACCAGGCAGGTAAAAACATACTAAGCCAATAAAGCCATTCGCTCATCCATACATATGTAATGGGCAGAAAATAATATTCCGAAGTCAGGTATACATAGATGCAATAGCCCACGATGGCACCTGCTTCGATCAGAAAGGTGACGCGCGTATTACCAGAACCTGTTACTGCATTCAAGTAGACTGTCCCCATTGACATCAAGGCCATCGCACCGGTAACAACCCGAAGTACCGGTATGGCAGCTTCCACAAACTCCGCAGTTTGTCCGAATGGCCGCAAGAATAATTCAGGCCAGATGTTCAATGAAATACAAACCACGATGCTGATGCTTGCACTCAGTGTAAGTATTCTGCGAATCAGGATAGGAACCTCCTCATTTCTTCCTTGTCCGATCAAATTGCTGACCATGGTACTGGTCGTAGTGGCAAAGGCCCAGGTCAGACAGCCCGGCAATCCGAAAAGATGTCGCATTACATTCGATACAGCCAAAGCACTTTGTCCATGATGTTCAATCATCAGAAAGAAGAATTGCCAACTGATAATACTGATGGCCGTTTGAAACATCAATGGAGCCGATACGTAGAGGATATGCCCCACGTAGGAGCGTTGAATCGTTCGCTCTTTGAACAAGGAGAAGGTACTGCCAATGCCCCGGTTATGAATGACGGTATAAATGGTGATCAGTCCAACCGCCTCCGCCAAAATGGAAGCCACGGCCGCGCCATTGAATCCCCATTCAGGGAAGCCGGCGTTTCCAAATATCAATAAGTAGTCGAACAGAATATTTGTTGCGGCTTCGGCAAACGTGCCAATTGCCAGCCATTTGCTTTGGTTGATCCCAACCAACAACGCATTGCGCAACTGATAAATATAAAGCAGTGGCAGGCCCCAAATACGGATCTGTAAAAAGCGGATCGATTTATCACAGAGTTCCTGGTCGTGCAGGATCCACCTGAATATTTGAGGGGTTAGTGTGTAGGTGAGCGTAATGCCCAATACGGAAAGTCCTAAGCCGATCCAAATTGCCTGTGTAAACAGTTTGCCGATCTCTTTGGGCTGATCTTGACCGGCGCGCCTTGCGATCAGGGTTTGAAGTCCGTTATTCAATCCATAACCGATCGCAGCAAAAATCAGGTAATACACACCGGTGATTCCTCCGGCCGCAATGGCCTTCGGATCATTTGTATAATGCCCCAGAAAAATGGTATTAATGAAGAAGTTGATCTGCGGAATAAAAATGGCGAAGCTGATGGGCAAGGCCATTTTCCATATCTGTCGGTAGGGA
>CAYYXC010000129.1:0-3918 GCA_964475505.1 uncultured Chitinophaga sp. | reverse complement strand
TCTGCGCGGCCAGCTGCACCTGCAGCGCCACGCGGTCTACCTGGTCTTGCAGCAGGCCGAAGGTGCCGCTGTTCAAGATCAGGTGGTCGGCCTGTGCGGTGGCCTGCCATTGCTCGCTGACATGGGCGCTGCGGCCATCGGGCAGAGCTTCCACCTGGCGGTTCACGCGCACCAGCACGCCGCCGGCTTGACGGATCATTCCGCCCTCGTTCGCAAAGCGAACGTCATGCACAACGACACTCTCTTGGTGGGCGCCGCGCAACTCGGCCAACCGATGGGCGCACAGCCGCACCCACAGCGCGGGATCACGCTCGCGGCCCCATTCGGTGCCCAGCGTCTGGGCCAGCACACGGTAGCTCATGCCGATGATGGGCATGGGCTTTTCCTTCAGCGCCCGGTCTTCCATCCATTCGTGGCCAAGCCCCAGGCCGCGCAGCAGGCCGCCCAGCATGTCTCGGATGGGGTCAGCCAGCGACACCACCATGTAGCCGTGTCGCTCGCGCAGCATCTCGGCGACCGTGGTTTTGCCGGCGCCGGCCGGGCCGATCAGGCCGATCAGCGGGGGAAGTGTTGGGGTGGTGTGCATCGTTCAAATGCTTTCAACGGTTAAAGGTGCTGTCTCAGAACGGCGCCGGATCCATGTCCAGCACCATCTGCCGCTTGTCATGCCGCAGCAGCGGCGGGTTGTCATCGGGCACCGGTGTGGCTGGCGTGGTGGTGTCGCGCACGCACAGGCTGCGCGGCACAAACTGCGTTTTGGGGAATGGCCACCCGGGCTGAGTCCAGCGCAGGTGCAGCATCTGTTTGGTGCTGCCCGGCAGCTCCAGCGCCGGGTGGCCGGTTGGCGTTGTCCAACGACGCCCTGATGTCATGACAGCCAGCCCGGTGTGGTGCACGGCGCGGCCATGGCCTTGAGCTGCGGCACGGGCAGATGGTTGGCGCGGGGCTTGGGTTGCTCACCGCCGCGCACGAAGCGGGCGCCGATCAGCAGCAGGGCGGGCTTGTCGCCAGCGCTCGGCCGCAGCTGCAGCGTGTGGCCGTGCGCCTCAATCTGCGCGCCGATGCGCAACCGGGTGCGCAGTGCGTCGGCCTTGGTGAGGCCTGCAAATCCTTCGCCCGCGTCCAGCGTGGTCTCGAAGGCCGCGCCGTCGTCCAGCTGATCGGCCACCAGGCGCACATACCAGCGGCTGCGGGCGCCTGGCCTGGGGATGGTGTAGAAGCTGGTGCAGGCGCGCACCGTGCCGGTGATGATGACCGTCATGGCTGGCCACCCGCCTGCATCGTGGCGCGCCACTGATGGTGCATGTCCTCGGCCGACAGCAACTCCCGGCGTGTGGCCTCAAACTGCTTCAGCAGCGTGCGGCGCTGCGCGGGGAGCATCAGCATCATGTCGTCAATGTCGTGGATGCTGCAGCGCAGGCTGTCGAGCTGGCTTTGCAGCCGGTTGCGGCGCCAGGCCCATGCCATGCGCCGCAAAGCAATGCGAAGGCGTTGCATGTCAGGCCCCCAGGATGGCGAAGAACCGGGCCAACAGCAGCGGCACGGCGTGGCCGTACACAAGGCCGGCCGCGATGCCGGCGCCGCACACGGCGGCCAGCAACACGCTGACGGTCGCGGCCCGGTGCTCGGGTTTGGTGGGGATGCGTTGCATCACAGCGCCACCCCGCTGCGGTGGCCGCGCTGGCTCAGGGCCGGGCGGTTGGTGCGGTACGTGCGCAGCGCGGCGGCCATCGCCGCATGCGTCTGCGCCTGCTCGGCAAACCGGGCGGCCTGGGCTTCGGCGTGGACTTCGGCCAGCCACGCGGCCGGGTCTTTGGCCGGGAGGCGGTAGGTGGCTTGTGGAGTGGTGCGCATCGTGTGCTCCAAACTGCGATGGAGCACACTCTAGCCCGACGCTAGGCTAGCGTCAAGCTAGCTTCGGTGGTTGTTACATTTCAAAGCTTGGGGGGAAGGCGCTGCCCAGTCACTGTCCATTCCACGCCGCCACCGCCCTGAATGATCAAAGTGGTGCGGGGCTTCACCAGGAAGGTTCCCGTGTACCGTGGCAATCTGGAAGTGGCGCCAACAATCTCGTTGACGATCAAATCGCCTCCGTAGTACACAAAGAGGTTTTCGTTGCCCGGTGACGTGGCAGTTATGGTCACTGTATCGATGTCAGGCAAGGCGATGACGCTTGGCCCAACGCCAGACAAAGAGAACAGCGCCGGGCCTGGTATCGGAGCAACCGGGTTTACTGCGTCAGATGCCGCAGAACACTGGCTGCCCAGCAGCGGCGTGCCGGCCTTGGAATCACAACCACCGCCGCCGCATCCAGCCAATGCGGCGGCCACAAATGCGATCGACAAAAGCCTCATGGCAGGCGCCGAGTAATCTGGCGCTCACAGGCTGCGCGCAGGGCAAAGTCATTGCCATGCCGCTCTCGGCATGTCATGCGCGCTTTGGCAACGCTCTCTGGATCGCCGGGCAGCATCTCCTGCATCTGATGCCAGCCGTTGGCGTTCAGGCGCTCGCAGGCCGCCCGCGCTGCAAAGTCGTCTGGCCAGTCGTACTCGCAACGGACACGGATCGTGGAGGCCACTTGCGGCGGAACCCCCGCGATAGGCGTCTCCAAATCGGCCAGGGCGCGATGCTGCAGGCGCTCGCACCCCGCGCGCGCCTGGGGTGAATCGGGAAAGTCTCGCTGGCACTTTAGGGGCACAACCTCATACGGGTTGGCGGCCTTGATCGCTCGTGCGCGCCTCGATGCAACGCCAGGGTCCATGCCGGCCACTGTGTTGCCTGTTGTGGTGACGGGCTGACTGCTACCGGCAGCAGCGGGGCATGGTGCGTCTTGGTAGACGGTTTTGCCATCGGGCATCTTGCATCGGTTGACCGCGGCGGCTGGCAGTGCCACCGCGCAAAGCATCAAACACCAAACAACCCGCAGCCATTTCATGACGCCTCCCCAGGCATGAACTCAGCAATATGCTAGCCGGGAGTAGGGCCGTGGTCAGCAGATACCCGTGCAAATGGGATGACTTGGCAGGCCGCAGGGTCGGCAAGCCCATCCTGGCGCCGCTGCTTTGGGCGCGGTGGCAGTGTGTACAGCTGAGCGGTCAGCCGCCCGTGCCGGTGCGGTTTGTCGCGTTGAGGTTAGGGCCGGCCGCAAGCAGCGCTGAAATGTCCTCAACGGCGGCCCGTATGTCGTCCGGGTTCCCAATCGCCGAATCCAGCCTGGCGCGCACCATGGCCCATTTACCTGCCGTCAGTGCGGCCAAATGCGTCAAAACAACTTCTAGGCTCTCCGCAAGCTCCGGCTGCCGGGAACGAGCTGAGTAGAGAACCGCCGGTTCCCGCGCTTTCGGCAAGGAACCCCGCCACTCAGGAAAGTGCTGATCAAGCGCCTCGCGCAAATGCCGCCCAATGCCTCGCGGCTTCCCTGATTTAAGGGGTATGCCTCGCAGTATCTGGTAGAGCGTTTGCTCGTTCGCGCCAATGGCGTCAGCCACCATGGTGCGGCGCTCCACAGAGGGGCCGATGAACTCGCGCAGGGCTTCAATGTCGGGGTCCATCTGCGCATGCTCTAGTCGCGTGCTAGTCATGGCAAGTGCGCCAAGCTTGACACATCACTAGCGCCGCGCTAGAGTGCGTGCGCATGAACCCGGTGACACCATCAGAGCGGCAGGAACTTGCCGGCCAGCTTGGCCTGAGCGAGCAGTACCTGTACCAGTGCATGACGGCGCGGCGAGACCTTGACGCCGCCATGGCCCGCCGGCTTGAAGTCTTGAGCAACGGCCGCATCCGCGTCTGGAACGTGCGGCGCGATTGGCACCACATCTGGCCGGAGCTGGTGGGCACGCAAGGTGCCCCGGCAGTGACAGAGCCGGCCAAAGCATGAGCAACAGCATTCCCACACCGGTGCCGGCCTATCCGGCGCGC
>CAYYXC010000128.1:0-3939 GCA_964475505.1 uncultured Chitinophaga sp. | reverse complement strand
AACGGCGACACCACGGCGCGCGTCAAGCTAGCGCTGGGTTTCGACAAGGCCTGATGGACTTGGCGCGGTGACCCGTGAGCTTTGCTGCCATCACAGACCGCATCAACCGTGCGTGTGAACGCACGTTCGGCGAAGTCTGCACGCTGGCGGGGCAAAGCATCACGGGCATCTACCAGGCGCCATTCGCCGAGGCGTTTGGCGTGGCCAGCCTCAGCCCCACGTTCAAGACCCGCACCGCCAACCTGCCGGCCACGCCCAACGGGCTGTTGCTGGTGGTCCCCAACCAGGGCAGTTTCACCGTGCAGAGCCACCAGCCCGATGGGGCTGGCTGGACAACGCTGACGCTGGAGACCGCCTGATGGTCTACACCCAGCACGACGCCATTGTGAAGGCGCTGATCGATCTGTGTCTGCAGTCACCGGCGCTGGCCGGCGGGCGCGTCGATGAGTCCAGCGAGTACGAGGAATTGCCGCCTGGCGTGGATCAAGCCATCGAAGTCAGTTTGCTGGACAGCCTGCCTCAGAAGCGCACGTATCAGTCCCAGGACTGGCAGACCACCGTGCGCGTGTCGTGCCGAGTTCGGGATGACCGCCGCACCGCCGAAGGCCGGCCCACCGCCCAGCTGGCTGCGCAGGTCTATGGGCGCGTGATGACGAGCGGCGGCCTGGGTGGGCTTGTGGAATCGATCGAGGCCCCGCGCCTGTCGCAAGACATGACACCGCTGCGCACCCGCGTGGGCGTTCTGAACATGGACTTTCCTGTGCGTCACCGGACACCCCCCGGCACGCTGATCTGACACCTGACAACCTACGGAGAATCGCATGGCAACCGCCGAAAACGCGAAACTGCAGTACGAAGCCGGCCAGCAATCCGTGGCCATGGCCGCCCTGACCGACAGCGGTGACGCCACCACCTTCACCTCCGCCGCATCGCTGTGGAGCCAACGCAGTGGCTACGCGCCCGTGGTGCGTGTCAACGGCCTGCTGACGGGTGGCGCCATCACGCCTACCGCCAACAACAATGAGCTGGCCGTCGCGGCGCTGTCCTGCAATCTGGCTGGCGTGGTCACCACCGTGGCCGGTGGCGCGGTCACCATTACGCGGCCGGCCGGCAACGTGGCCAAAGTCAACAGCATCACGGTCAACAGCTCCGGCGTGTTGGCCGTGCAGGCTGGCACCGATGGCTCCAACACCACGTTTGTGGAAACCCGTGGCGCCGCCGGCGGCCCACCGTTCATCCCGGTGGGCAGCATCGAAATCGGCCAGGTGCGTGTGACAACCTCTGCCGCCGCTGTGGTCACGGCAGCCCAGGTGTTTGCCGTCAGCGGCCTGCACGTGGAGCGCGCCGACGATCCGCTGTTCAACATCAACTACCAGACGGGCACGGTCACGCTGCTGTCTGCGCTGCCGAAGATCCACACCGGCACGCTGCCGCGCGGGGTGTTTGCCTCCTACGCCTCGCCGATCTTTGCCGATGTGTCGCTGGCGTCGGATTTCGTGCCGCCGGAAACCAGCTATGCCACCGCCAGCGTGCAGGTGTATGGCTCGGTGCTTGGCAACACCTCTGCCACCCTGAACCAGGGCACGTTCAATGCCTACCTGAGCAACGGCGTGAACGATCCGCTGGTGTTGCTGAAGGGGCAGGATCTGTGGTTCCGGTTCTACCCGGATCGCTACCAGAGCGTCAACATCCTGTGCCAGGGCAAGCTGGGCATCAATCGCTCCTTCCCGGCCGGCGACAGCATTGTGGCCGCCTGCACCATCTCCGCCAGCCGCGCCGCCATCGAGGTGGCCTGATGCCCTTCGATCCCGAAGCGTTTGCGCGGGCGCAGTTCCGCCCGCGCACAACGGACGTTCCTGTGCCTGCCCTGGCCGATTTCTTCGGCCCGGGGGAGGCGCCGGTGTGGCAAGTGCGCGGGCTCACCGCCAGCGAGCTCTACCGCGCCAACGACGCCAAACAGCGCCAGGCCGCCGTCAGCAGCGTGGTGGATGCCTTGGCTGCGCAGGCCGACAAGGCGGCGGAGTTGCGCAAGGCACTTGGCTTGTCTGCCCAGTCCACCCCGGGCGAAGTGGCCAAGCGGCTCGAGATGCTGGTGGACGGCAGCGTGCAGCCTCGCGTGGATCTGTCCGTGGCCGTGCTGCTGGCGGAGCGCTTCCCGATCGAATTCCTGGCCATCACCAATGCCATCACCGAACTGACAGGGCAGGGCGCCGAACTGGTAAAGCCCGCCGCCGCCTCGCCTCAGACCCCTTCCTCTACTACCGCATGAGGTTGGTGGAGATGCGTGGCGGCTACCTCTATCAGCACTGCCCGGACATCGCGCCGCACGGCTACCTGACGCCGGAAGAACTGTGCCTGTGGGCCGCGTTCAACGAACGCCGCGCCATCGAGGAACCCGATCGTGGCTGATCTGAGCCAGACCATTGCCATCGTCTTTCAGGGGAAAGACAACGCCACCGACGAAATTGCGAAGGTGGAGCGGGGCCTGGCCAGCGTGGACAAGGCCGGCAAGGGTGCGCTCGAAGTCAGCGATCAACTGGGCGGCATCGCCGGCAAGGTGGGCAGCATTGGATCGGCCATCACGGCCGCCTTCGGTGCGCTGGCCATCGGCACCCTGGCCGCTCAGTTTGTGGAAGCCAACACCCAGGTGGAGCGCTTCACACGGGCCGTCACGCAGATTGCGGGTGGCAGCGATGCCGCCGCGCGTGAGCTGGGCTACCTGCGCGATGTCAGCAACCGGCTGGGCCTGTCAGTGTCTGAAACCTCAGACGCCTACTTGTCGCTCCTGGCCGCCACGCGCGGCACCGCGCTGGAGGGCGCTGAGACCCGCCGCATCTTTGAGGCGGTGGCCGGCGCCATGTCCACGCTGGGCCGCTCATCGGCAGACACGGAAGGGGCCCTGCTGGCCATCCAGCAGATCATCAGCAAGGGCAAGGTCAGCGCCGAAGAACTGCGCGGCCAGCTGGGCGAGCGTCTGCCCGGTGCTTTCTCCATCGCCGCCCGGGCCGCCGGCACCACCACCGAAGGCCTCAACGACATGCTGGAGGCCGGCCAGCTGCTGGCCGAAGATTTCTTGCCCGCGTTTGCCCGGGAGCTGAATGCCACGTTCGGCAGCACAGAGGGCGTGGATGGCTACGCCGCCTCGCTCAATCGGCTCAAAAATGCGTTCCAGGAAACGCTGCTGATCGTCGGCCAGTCAGGCGTTTTCGATCGCCTGACCGAAGGCCTGCAGGTGGTTGGCAAGCTGGCCACCGCCGCCGGCAGCACGTTCGATTACTTTGGCACCGCACTGCGCGCCGCGTACAACGTCGCCCGCGGCGGTTCGTTCGAAGTCTTCAGCGAAGAGATGCGCCTGGCCGAGGGCCGCGTGCAGCTGGTCACCGCTGCGCTGGAAGGCGATCTGAACCAGACGCTGGCCGAAACCGCGCGGCTCACCCGGCAGGCCGGCGAGGCCACGCAAGAGTACGACAGCGAGATGGCCAAGCTGCAGCGCCAGGCCGGCGCGCAGACCGCAGCATTGAAGGAAACCGCCGAAGCCTTCAAAACCCTGGGCGTCAGCCCGGAGAAGGCCAAGATCGGCGTGGAGCAACTGCTGGCCGCGTTTGACACGCTGGCCAAGTCTGGCTCTGTCGATGGCAACCAGCTGCTGGCCGGCCTCGAGGCCGCGCTGAAGCGCATCGAGGACAAAAAGCTCCTGCCCACGCTGCAGGAAGACTTGAAGAGCGCGTTTGAGGCTGGCCGCATCAGCGTTGATCAGTACGTCGTTGGCGTCAAGCAGATCAACGACGCCTACACCAAACTCGACAAAGGCGCCGGCAGCGCGGCCGAAGCCCTGAAGAAGCAGGCCGACGAGGCCAAGCGCGCCGCCGAGAACCAGGAGCGTGTGCGCCTGGAGCTCGAAAAGCTGGCCAGCAACGAACGCATCAAGCTGATCGAAGC
>CAYYXC010000127.1:3664-3949 GCA_964475505.1 uncultured Chitinophaga sp. | reverse complement strand
ATTTTGAAACGATTGCAGCGCAGGCACCGGATCGGGTAAAGTTGATCCGCTACGGAACAACCAACGAGGGAAGGCCCTTGCTGGTGGCAGTAGTCAGCAGCCCTTCTAACCTCGAGCGACTGGAGTCCATTCGGATGAATAATCTTCGACTAGCTAATGTTGCGCGTGATCGAGCGGCTGCCATTGAAGCTGGTGCGCCTGCATTGGTTTGGTTGAGTTATAACGTTCACGGAAACGAGGCCTCGTCCTCGGAAGCTTCCATGCTAACCTTACATGCACTCGCGC
>CAYYXC010000127.1:0-3654 GCA_964475505.1 uncultured Chitinophaga sp. | reverse complement strand
CTCGCGCAACAGCGTGATACTGCCACACAACGCTGGCTCAACCAATCGGTGGTCATCATCGATCCATGCTTGAATCCCGATGGTCGCGATCGGTATGTGAACTGGTACAACAGCGTAGTGGGTAGTAGGTACGATGCACAGGCTTTTACCCGCGAGCATCGTGAGCCCTGGCCGGGTGGTCGCACTAACCACTATTATTTCGATTTAAATCGCGATTGGGCCTGGCAGATGCAAACCGAGAGCCAGCAACGGATGAAATTATACCTGGACTGGATGCCGCAGGTACATGTAGATTTTCATGAGCAAGGATATAACGAGCCCTATTATTTTGCTCCCGCAGCGGAGCCTTTCCACGAAGTGATCACTCCTTGGCAACGTGAATTTCAACAGGTGATCGGAAAGAATCATGCACGCTACTTCGATAAGAATGGCTGGCTGTATTTTACCAAACAGGTTTTTGACCTGTTGTATCCATCTTACGGCGACACCTATCCCACTTACAATGGATCCATTGGTATGACCTACGAGCAAGGGGGTATTGGTGCCGGATTGGGCGTGATCAACAAAGATGGTGATACCTTGACCCTGACCGACCGCGCGCTGCATCATTTCACTACCTCCATCAGCACATTGGAAGCAGCCGCCAATAACGCTTCCACCTTGGTTACTTCTTTTCGGAAATATTTTAATCAGGCTGTTACAAGCGGACATGGGATCTATAAAAGTTATGTCATTCGTTCGCAGCCGGGCGATGCCAATCGTATCAGTGCACTTACTTCATTACTGGATAAGAACGGAATTCGATATGAGCATGCAACAGCTGGTATAGCCAAGGGTTTCAACTACTCAAATGGGAAAGAAGAAACGTTTACGTTGCGTTCCGGGGACCTGGTCATCTCTGCATTGCAACCACGCGCAGCCATGGTGACCGTACTCTTTGAGCCCAGAACACGACTATCCGATTCCGTGACATACGACATTACCGCTTGGTCACTTCCATACGCGTACGGACTGGAGGCATTCGCATGCAAAGAGAAAGTAACGACGCAGCCGTTTGTGCCTGCGTCGAAGCCCGCGTTTGTACGCTCCTCTTTTGGTTATGCTATTCCTTGGGAAGGATTAAACGCTGTCCGTTTGGCTACCTCTATTGGAAAGGCCGGTGTATTCCTTCGCTATGCAGAGCAACCATTTAAAGTAGGAGGAGTTTCATTTCCTGCTGGAACGGTTTTGATTTTACCTACTTCGAATCAACATTTGGGTGAGCGTTTTCATGAACTGATCAAAGAGGCGGCTTTCAAGTCGGATGCGGCGCTGGTGCCGATCCAAACGGGACTGGTAGAAGCAGGTGCCGATTTTGGCAGCGAGAAAGTGAGGAATTTGAAAATGCCTCGAGTGGTGTTGGTCACCGGCGAGGGCACCAATGCCAATGCCAGCGGAGAGATCTGGCATCATTTCGATCAGCAGTTGAACTATCCGGTCAGTTTGGTAAATCAATCCGATTTATCCCGTTTGAATTGGTCGCAAGTGGATGTGATCATACTTCCTGATGGGAATTATTCTTTCCTCTCCAATAAAGAACAGGCAGAGGCTTGTAAAAAATGGATTCAGGGTGGTGGACGTTTGATCGCCATCGAATCGGCTGTGTCCCAACTAAGCGATTGGGGCATCAAACTTCGCAAAGCCGATGAAAAAAATGCGACTGCGGATTCAGTCACCGTATCCAATTACGAATCGAGGGAGCGAGACGCCGTATCCGGCATTACACCTGGGTCCATTTGGTCGGTGCAACTTGATAATTCTCATCCGCTGGCATTTGGTTACTCCAAAAATTATTACACTTTGAAATTGGATGGGAATGTACTGGAGCCATTCAAATCGGAGGGATGGAATGTGGGCGTATTAAAATCCAACACTCCCGTATCTGGATATGCAGGAAAGGGGTTTCGATCCAATCTCCTGGAAGGGACTTTGTTCGCGGTACAATCGATCGGAAGAGGACAGGTTGTTTGTCTTGTTGATAATCCGCTGTTTCGCAGTTTTTGGGAAAACGGAAAACTGCTGCTGAGCAATGCGGTGTTTTTAGTGGGACAATAATCCGTTCTGATGAAAAAATTAGTTCTTCTCTTATCTATCTCTTTTGGGCTTGCTCAGAATGCCTATCTGCAGGTGCCGACTGCAGCCCCTGCTTCTTCTCTGTTACATGAGCTACAGAAGCTGAACGTATTTGGTTCCGTTCTTTATGTGGCTGCGCATCCGGATGATGAGAATACGCGGCTGATCTCTTGGTTGGCGAATGAGAAAAAATATCGCACTGCATACTTATCGCTTACGAGAGGGGATGGTGGACAAAACCTGATCGGTGATGAACAGGGCGTAGAGTTGGGATTGATCCGCACCCAGGAATTATTGGCTGCCAGACGCATCGATGGAGGGGAACAATATTTTACGCGTGCCTATGATTTCGGATACTCCAAAAATCCAGAGGAAACTTTTCAGGTCTGGAACAGGGACAGTATATTGGCCGATGTGGTTTGGATGATTCGTCGCTTTCAACCGGATGTGATCATTACTCGTTTTCCCACCACGGGTGAAGGAGGGCATGGTCATCATACCGCCTCTGCTATCTTGGCGAATGAAGCGTTTCAGGCAGCAGCAGATCCCACCCGCTTTACCGAGCAATTGAAATATGTATCTGTTTGGCAAGCGAAAAGAATTCTTTGGAACACATTCAATTTTGGTGGTACCAATACTACCGCATCCAATCAGTTTAAAATCGATGTGGGGGGATACAATCCACTTTTAGGTAAAAGTTATGGTGAGCTTGCTGCGGAAAGCCGATCTCAACATAAAAGTCAAGGTTTTGGAGTGCCTTCCTCCCGCGGAGAGTCTTTTGAGTATTTTAAAACCACAGGCGGTTCTGCTCCCGAAACGGATCTGTTTGACGGTATTAAAACCGATTGGTCAAAACTGTCAACAGCCAGCGAAGCGGCTGTTCTGGTAGATCAGTTGATTCATCAATTTGATGCACAACATCCTGAGCAGTCATTACCGGGATTGATCCAATTGCATGCAAAAATCAGCGCATTGCCAAACGATCAGTGGAAATCGTATAAACTGAAACGCCTTCAAAAATTGATTCTGCAAGTGGCAGGACTCTATGCGGAAGCGATCGCTACGCAGGCTAGCGTATCGCATGGCGACTCACTTCGATTCACCTTAAATTTAATTGCACGAAGTACCGATGCAGTTCGACTTCGGACCATTTCCTACCCCGGAAAGGAATCTGCTGTCAATGTTTCGCTTCCCCGAAATAAAACCTACTCTGTCGCTGGTACTTTTTTTATATCGCCAGAACAGCCAACCACCCAGCCATATTGGCTAACGGCTCCTATGCAATCGGGTCGTTTCTCCGTTTCCGATCCGCTGAAAATTGGATTGCCGGAAAACGAACCGGCATATTCTGTTCGGCTCAATGTGGAATGGGGTGGGGTTGGTATTGACTTGGATGTCCCTGTAGTATATAAATTAACCGATCCGGTTCGCGGCGAAGTATTCAAACCATTGGTGGTTCGTCCCCAGGCCGAGATAAATGCGACGGAGGAGTTGGTATTTGTCACATCCGATAAGCAACAAGTGGATCTTTCCATTCGGATG
>CAYYXC010000126.1:497-4101 GCA_964475505.1 uncultured Chitinophaga sp. | reverse complement strand
ATGGACACCTTTGATCTCGATGAACATTGTGTACTCACACAAAATAAATTGCGTGAAAAACAATTCTACGTTTTGAAACATGATAAATGTATTGGACGGTTTATGAAAGATTTTGACATGTACTGGGAATTTTGGCTCATTAAATTCATGCATTACTTGTACAAAAATTACGCAAGAAATACAAATATTATTGACATCGGTGCTAATATTGGTACTACTACAGCTGTCTTCCAAGAAGCAATTACGGAATTTTCAGATTCCAATGATTTGAAAATATTTTCTTTCGAACCTGTGTATTATCAAGTTTTACAAAAGAATGTCGAATTGAATCGTATGGATAACGTACAGGTACTAAATTACGCAATCGGTAAAGAAAATGGAGAAATTAACACGTTTATACATTCATGGAATGAAGAACACAATTTCGGACAAATTTCGTTTCTTCAAGATCCACCAATCGCTGCACGTGGACAAATACCCGTTACTCTACAAGTTCGTTCGATCGATTCGTTCCATTTCGACAACATCGGACTCATCAAAATTGACGTCGAAGGACTCGAAGAATGCGTCATAGAAGGAGCCAAGGAAACTATCGAACGTGATTTGCCTATTATATTTATTGAAATTTTAGAAGAACAACAAGAGACATTTTTCCATTCAAGGGCTGTACATTTTCTTACAACACAAGGATATTACATGGTGCGGCTTCCAAATATGGAAGGGGGTCAGAGTCATGATTACATACTCTTAAATAATCATAAACTTCCTTACGATGGCATGATACAAATACTCCAAAATTTACAAGATACTGATTACAAATTTAATTGTACTAATTATCCAAAACATTTTCACGATACCACAAAAATCGATCTTGAGCCTTTGCGTAATGAATTCTACGATACGTCTGTATACAAGATGCCTATTGAGAAAACATTGAAATATCTCATAGAATTCGAAGATTACATATGTTCATTCGAAGACATGAAAAAAGAGTGTTGTATGCTTGTTACAAAATATTTACGCGAACGTAATCCAGATGACCCAATGCCTGAAAATATGGAAAAAATTCTTCGTTGGTATCCATACTTGTTAGAAAGTGTTTAATTTTTACAACATTTTGAACATTACGATAACAAATATTAACATGAGTACTTTACGGATAAATGCTGCTAAATAAATTGTTGTCACGGTGTCGTCAGATTCGTTAGAATTTGGTAACAAGATGTCAAATTTTTTTATTAAATGGTCAGGAAGAATCCACATCATTAATGGATCGAATACATTCATCACGAACGCTGTCATAAATTGCATACCAATGATTGTTGTAAATGCATCCGATTTACTAAATAAGGTTTTCGTTAATTCGTGAAACATTTTTGTTTTTATTTAAAAAATACAAAAAAAAATCTTTTTAACTTTAAAAAAATTAAAACACATTAAATAAAATATGGAACATTTTCTACACCCGCCAATCACACGTCAACAATTGTGCCAAATTTTACACCCGATCGTCCCCCGTGATATCACACTTTATTGGACTGCGTTGACACATACCAGTATTTTTGCTGTTTTAAATACAGAAGGTGTTGAAGTACATGATTTTTATAAAACGGGACATCCGCTTTATGGAAATAATTATGAAAAACTTGAATTCCTTGGCGATTCAATTATTCACACCGCACTTGCTAGTATTTTAATACGTATGTATCCTGATAAAGATGAAGGATTTTTAAGTAGAGTACGTATTAATATTGAAAGAAAATCAGGACTTGCACAATTGTGTAGACAAATTGGACTCTCAAGATATGTCATGAAACATCCAGATCTTGATTTAACTGATGCCATGCTCGAAAATGTTTATGAAGGATTTGTTGGTGCACTTTTTGAAGATCAACAAATGTTTCTATACAATGGATTACAACGTTGTAATGAATTTATTTTACGTACATTACATAATCGATTCAAAAATATACATGAAATTAGAAATGATGACAATTATAAAGACACTGTATTACGTTTGCTTGATCGTCATGTATTTCAAACTATTGATTGGGTCTATCAAAAATCAGACGATCGTGAACTAATACACAGACGTGAAAATCATTTAACTACACTCGTTTGTAGTTTCTTTCAAGAAAGAGTTTCGTTCGTCTCACAACATGGTTATTCACATCCAGATTTACAAAATATTATGAACAGTTTGATTGTTCAAGGGGAACCACGTATTCTTAGGATTACAAAGAGAAGCAGAAATAAAAGAGATTCCGAACAATTGGCGAGTCAAGAACTTATGACACGTTTAAAAATACAAATGAAACAACTTTAGTTTTTTTTGGATTATCATGTTTTTTTTTATTTTTAAAGAAAAAATGTCGTTTTTTCAACGTTTTCGTACAGCGTTTGTCATAAATGATTGGAAACATTTATCCAAAACTCAAAATTTAAAAAATGTGAAAACTGGATTTTTTATTACAACAAGTGCTCTCACGATACCATCCGTCGCTTACGTAAATGTTATGTGTGATAATTTTCATTTCCCCGTACAACTTATGTCACCTTTTGCTTTCTTGGTTGGTATGGGAACATCACTGTGGTTACGAGAACTCATTGTAGCACTTGAACCACGTCTTACACTTGGACTTCTAGCTTCCAGTGGTTTGTATACTGTAACTTATAAATGTTACAAATCTTGGAAAGAAGAATCTTGATGATAACCTATTGAACGTATTGTACTCGGCAGAGTTTCAGATTGAATAAATATATTCTCACGTACAACATATGTGTTTATTTTTGTATTCGAAATGAATTGAAATTTTCCATCTATTGCCATATTTGGTTCACGTAATTCTTCTAATATCTTCGGAATCGCCGCACGTGATACAACGTACGCGTGCGTGCCCCATAATGCTCCTGTGTGTTCTGATGTTACTTTTGTAAACACTTCGTTCACATTCTCGCCTGTGTAATTTGTTAAAGTTCCTAAAAAACACATGTCAAATTCGATTTCTTTGAGACGTTCGAGTACGTATACTAATTCCGACATGTCTTTCTTTAATACAAAATCATCTTCGAATACAATCACATTATCAACTCTTGAAAAATCATACAAATATTTTAATAAACACGCATGACTCAAATAACATGCAAATTCTTGACGTGACATACACATTGGTCCACTTTTCGGATTCAAAGAATTGAAATTCGTTACCATACTCTCGAGGTCGGTACAATCAATTGCTGGAAAAAGTGTCATTGGATTATCCATTTTGCGAAATTGTGCAATTATATTTTCTTCACGTTCGCGTGCACGTTTTAAATGAATTACATAACACTGTGGAAACATTGCTTTTTATTGATCATAATCATTAACAATTTCATTTTAAAACAAACGAACATCCTCCGGGGGCATACGCATTATGATAAACATGCCATGGTATTTCTTGAATATATGATGCATCACATTCTTGGATAAAAATGTCATGTTTAATAACATATGTGTTTAATATTCCTAAATATGATGCGTAAAAAATTTGTACATCATAACCTTCACGTATAGTTTTTAACATATGTAATATAATTGGAATGTTTGAAATTTTTACAAGAT
>CAYYXC010000126.1:0-487 GCA_964475505.1 uncultured Chitinophaga sp. | reverse complement strand
AGTAAATGAAGACTTGCTTGCCAGAGGGGTACAATTTTTACAAGATACGCATGGGTACCATAATTAAAAATGTCTATACTTGAATCAATTTTATAAATATTTGGTGTCACATATTTTGGAATTTTAGGACGATTTAATGAGCCAAGAAAACATAGGTCAAAATCTATTTCATTTTGTTCAAGCTCGTTTATAACATCTTGAATTAAGACGTCCGAAGGTTTCTCAGATTCAATTCTTTGGAAATCATCTTCAAATATTACTGCATATTTACATAAAGTATTTTGATAATTTTCATAAATTAATTGTAATGTTTTAAAATGTGACAAATAACATGCTATCGGTGCCTTCAATATATTATGGTTAAGTAATATTAATTTATTCGTTTCTATAAAATTTGTTAGTTTCTCAGGTGTTTCTACATCGATTGCAGGAACAATTGTAAATATACTATTTGTAAATTTTGAAATTTCATTTATAACACCAACTG
>CAYYXC010000125.1:3773-4117 GCA_964475505.1 uncultured Chitinophaga sp. | reverse complement strand
TTATGTTCAACACGGGGAGCCCCTGCTGTTGGCGGGCCCCGATAGGGATCTTTCACTTTTTCGTCAAATCAGTCAACACAGCGATCAAGTAGTAGCACAGATAAATGGAAATTATCAGGTGGCTCACCAGGAACTATTTAAAGATAAAGTGGCCCACGCCATAGAAGATCATCGACGTGCTCAAATGCAGGGACTGGTTTCCACGTTTTTTGAAAAATGGGGCAGTGGCTTAGCCAAATGTGGATTTGCAGATTGCTGGAAGGCCGTGGAGTTAGGACAGGGCCTTCAGCTGCTCGTAGAGAGAGGATATCGAGAGGCCTGGTATCAGTCTAAGACGGGACAAT
>CAYYXC010000125.1:1058-3763 GCA_964475505.1 uncultured Chitinophaga sp. | reverse complement strand
TTCTAAGCAAAAAACAGAATCGGCACAGATTTTTTATCCGGACGCCATTGATGCATTGATGGAGAAAACAATTGAAAAAGGGGGAGAAGTAATACTGGTAGATAATAATTTATTGACATCGGCTCAACGGGTGGCATTGATCCTCAGATACCCCTAAGGCCAGCATCATTCCTATTATAATGACCTATCCCGGAGATTACCATCCCGCTTTTAACCGCCGCATGCATCGGGTTAGGTCGAATCATGATTTTACCGTGCCACCTTGGGAAATTGTTCGTCAGCGTAACTCGGTTATTGTGCGGTGCTGGATACCGGGAACGAAGCGGGAGGATATTGAGCTGATCATCCGTAATCACCGACTTTATTTATCGGCCCATTCATCGCTTTCCCAAACAGACGGAGATGCATATGCCTGTATCCGATATGCACAGGAAATACCCCTGCCCTGGGATGCAGATACTACCTGGTTTGCAGCAGAATATCACCGCGGGCTGCTCACTATCCAACTGCCAACAGAAGGTCCGTCCTTCGTGAACGGAGAGATTACTGTAGTTGTATACTGACGAGCATGAGTCAGTCCTATGCATTTCCATATTCAATAGATCCGGCATATTCAACAAGGGTTTGCTATGTCTGTATGGAATATGGGATTCACCAGCCGCTGAAGACCTATGCAGGCGGCTTGGGCTTTCTGGCCGGTTCACACCTGCGAAGTGCCTACGCCTTACGATTACCGTTGGTTGGCGTGGGCATGCTCTGGAAATATGGCTATTACGATCAAATACGGAAAGCAGACCAGTGTATGGATGTGCTTTTCCAGGAGAAAACATACTCCTTTCTAAAACTGACCGACCTCCGGTTTCAGGTATTAGTGAATCAGCAACCGGTATGGGTGAAAGTGTATTCTCTACCTTGTGATCTCTTTCACACAGCCCCCTTGTTTTTGCTGAGCACCGATGTTCCGGAAAATGATTATTTAGCGCGAACCATCACACATCGTTTGTATGATTCCAATCCCGAAACCAAAATGGCAGCTTCATTGATTTTGGGAGTGGGGGCAAGGAAACTCATGGAACGAATCGGTTTTGATGTACAGGTTTATCACCTGAACGAATCGCATGCACTGCCACTAATATTTTCTTGGATGCAAGAGGGAAAAGATTTGCCTTTCATCCGAAAAAAGTTAGTCTTTACCAACCATACTCCTGAGCCCGGGGGTAATGAAAAAAATAACAAGGCAACCTTGGAAAGAATGGGTTATACAATGCAGGTGCCTTGGACACGCATCGCCCAGGAGGGTGTTGTAGAGGGGGATCAACTCGATCACACCCTCACGGCATTCCAATTCGCAGGCAGATCCAATGGAGTATCTAAAATGCACTCTGTGCTCCTGCAGCAACGTATGAAAGATATTCGGAGTGGTAGGGATTGGCATTCTATTACTAATTCACAACAGTCACTCTATTGGGCAGATGCAAATATGTATAAGGCTGTTGGTTCAAATGATGCAGCTGCTTTTTACGCTCGAAAGTCCGAGTGCAAAAAAATTCTTTTTGAGGAGGTGGCTGACCAAACGGGGGAATGGTTGGATGATCAGGTGCTTACCTTGGTTTTTGCCAAGCGTTTTTGTTCTTACAAACGGGCAACCTTGTTACTGCAGGATCCTGCCCGATTGGATAAACTACTTTCCAATACGCGCTATCCGATTCAGATCATCTGGGCGGGGGAACCTTATCCGGTTGATTACAACTCAGTGGCTGAGTTCGACCGGTTGGTGCACCTGTGTAAACAATATGCCCGTTGTGCCATTTTAACGGGGTATGAGTTAAAGCTTTCCAAGTTATTGAAGCAAGGCGCTGATGTTTGGTTAAATGTTCCAAGAATGGGTCATGAAGCATCGGGTACCAGCGGTATGACGGCTGCCATGAATGGAGCCATAAACCTGTCGGTTTCGGAGGGATGGTTTGCTGAGTTTGTACAAGATGGTCAGAACGCTTTTTTGATACCGGGTGCCAACTCGAGTTTTTCGGAGGTGGATCAGGATCTGGAGGAGGCCAATCAGCTTTATACCATTTTGGAGAATAGGGTCTTACCACTTTACTATGAACGAAAAGACGAATGGTTTCGGTTGGTAAGAAATAGCATGTTACAGGTTCGTCCCGCTTTTGACAGCGATCGCATGTTAAAGCAGTACTATCGAGAGATGTACGATTATGTTGTAGGACTTACTTGATCTGAACTGTCCGTATTGATGACCGATGTTCTTTCTATTGGGTATCTGTCAAAACTAAGTTTGATTTCTAAATCAATAATTATGACTACAAAAAGCCTGATGCGGATGCCCGCAATTTTTGATGATTTTTTTCGTCCATGGAATGAATGGTTCGAAGATGGTTATAGCCGTTTGAGCCGCGTACCAGCAGTTAACATTGCAGAGGAGGAGGAGGCCTTTCGTTTGACTTTGGCAGTTCCTGGCATGAAAAAAAGTGATTTCGAGATCGATGTGGATGGCAATCAATTGACCATTAGTTGTAGCAAGGAGGAATCACAATCAGAAAAAGAGGCCAGGTATACCCGAAAGGAATATTCCTATCATGCATTTGAACGGAGTTTCACTTTGCCGGATGAGATCAATCGGGATAAAATTGATGCCTCCTATGAAAATGGCGTACTCATGGTCATGTTGCCTAAGAAAGAGGAAGCTC
>CAYYXC010000125.1:0-1048 GCA_964475505.1 uncultured Chitinophaga sp. | reverse complement strand
AGAACAAACATTTGGCCCGGTACCCCGGGCCTGCTTTTTTGGTATGAGATTATTATTCTTGGTCTTTGTCGGATTATCGAGCCTATTGGTAGCTTGTAAAAATATTGAGATCACACATGCCTGGCGGCGAGACCCCTTGCCGCCTGATCGGGTGAAACGAATTTTAGTGATGGGCGTCGGGCGTGAAAAAGATCGTTCGGTGATGGTAGAAATGGAGCGGCATCTGTCTGATGATCTGCGGGCCAGGGGATATGATGCACATGCTGCATTGGCTGTTTATGGCCCGCATGCATTTGACCAGTTAACGGAGACAGAGGCGATTCGCAAGTTGCAACGAAACGATTATGATGCTGTTTTAACGATCGTTTTGCTTGACAAAGAAAAGGAGCGTCATTATGTGCCTGCGCAGGTGATCTATAGCCCTTACGGCTTTTACCATAGTCGTTTCTGGGGTTATCGAACGGTATTGGTCAACCGGATCTATGAGCCGGGTTATTATGTAACTGATACCAAATATTTCTGGGAGAGCAACCTGTATTTATTGAACCGCGAGCAGGTTTTGCTGTTTTCGGCTCAATCCAGAAGTTTTGAGCCGGGAAATGCCTCCACATATGGCCATCAATATGCTCGCTCCATCATTGAACGGCTTGTAACCGAAGGGGTACTTGTTAATATAACATCAGCCCCTCGATAAAATAAAATACCTGGCCCAATTTTTGGGACAGGTATGATTTTTCATAGGATTTGTTTTTGTAGATCTAGATCAGTTGTACATCCGCTCGAGTTTGGAAGTATTTGTTATGAATATTTTGCCATCACGTATCGCAATCAACTTCTCTTGTTTGAAATCGCTGAGCGTGCGGATCAATGACTCAGTAGCGGTGCCTGATATCGAGGCCAGGCTTTCCCGGCTGATGTCAATGCTGAACTCCTCTTCGTTGCCATCCTTGAATTTGGCTTGCAAAGTGAGCAGGGCATCTGCTACTTTTCTGCGAAGAGAGTGGTATGCCATTGACAATAGTCGCTCTTCTTTTTTGGTGACATCGCT
>CAYYXC010000124.1:0-4175 GCA_964475505.1 uncultured Chitinophaga sp. | reverse complement strand
TTTGTGAGACCACCCCCAGCTCCAAGTTGCCAATTAGGGGTATTTCAGTTAATACAATCGAAGTGGACGTGGACGATACCAAGATAGACGGTGTGGACTTGGTCGTAGGGCAATGGGTGCAATTGCTGTCCGATGAACAACCTGAGGGAATAATTGCCCAAATAGATGGTGTCGATGTCAATGCCGGAATTATTACACTCAATCAGGATTGGTCCTCATTTAAAACAGACCATAATTGCTTTTTAAGGCGTTTACTCCTGTTCACGAAGCAACCAGACTACCCAAATGTGAAATTCGAGTTGCCTGGGGATAATACCCACCTGCTTTATTTGGATGCATGGGAAAGACATATAACTACCATAGAAGACCCTGAGATAAGGGAAGTGGCGCTCGGCGGACCGGACACCGAAACCCGTTCCAAAATAATCGCACAGGTTAAGGTGCTTACCGATGTAGGAAACGTAAAATGTGGAGACTACATAAAAAAATGGGATGACCTAACAAAGATGCCCAACGGCAGGTTGTCCACAAGTCTAACTCAAGCTGCGGCACCTACCAACCCCTGCCAGCTTGGCGAGAGCGGGGGGTTCTTGGGCCTGGAAAACCGCCTTTACCGGGTAGAGATACACGACCCCACCCCCAATCCCAAGTCCAACCCTCCGAATGCTGGTCCTACCTTCAAGTGGTCACGAGACAATGCGTCTTATGCATATCCAATTAAAGATTTTTCCCTTGATTCCAACAACTCATCTAAAATCATCACCCTTGCACAAAACGGCAAGGACGACATCCTCAAAATCAAGCAGGACGACTGGATAGAGGTCTCGGATGACATCACCGACCTCAGCGATGACAGCCGGGGCACATTTGCACGGGTATTGAAAGTGGACGGCAATATCCTGACCTTGGATACGAATGTTGCCAACCATAATCGCCGTCCTTTCCCCAAAATAAGGCGATGGGACACCAGTAACCAGCGTCCGGATAAGTTGACCACGATTATTACAAGTGTCGGCAACAACATGAAACTGGAACTGGAAGATGGCATTGAGATAGAATTTTCTGGTACCGAATTCAAAACGGGTGACTACTGGTGCTTTTCGGCCAGAGCACTAACGGGGGAAATAGAAATCCTGGACAAGGAAGCGCCTTTGGGCGTGAAGCACCATTATTGCCGCTTGGGGCTGGTCACATGGCTGGATGGCGGCGGCGTGGAAATAAAAGACTGTCGGCCCGAGTTCCCACCATTGACAGAGCTAAAGGGGGGTGGGTGCTGCACCGTCACCGTGGGCGAAGACGAAGAATTTCAAGATATACAATTGGCCATTGACGCCCTAAAAGGCGGGCCGGGGACGGTTTGCATCAAACCCGGCGTTTATGAAATTGACAAACCTATCATCGTAGAAGGCAAAAACATCACCATTAAAGGATGCGAAGGTAAACCCATTATCATCAACACCCAAAAGGGTGAAAAACCTAAGGAAAGTATTGTTTTCCAAGTTCGAAACGCCTGGGATATAGACATTCATGATTTGTGGTGCATCTCTACCTCTGATGCTGGAGCAAGGGTTATCGAAGTAGAAAACTGCCTGTTTTTTACACTGCATGATTGCCTATTGATTGGAGCAGGAATAAAAGATCTTAATGGGGTTGTCACTTTTCAAGGCTTAACCGTAGATACCAATATTTACGACAATGTGATATTGGGAAGGATTGGTATTCGCTATGAAAGTTCAGGAAGCCAGACAACAAACATGCATCTGAATCCAAGAATAGCACAGAACATAGCGTTTGTCCTTGAACACGGGATTTTCCTGGAAGACAATACCATAATGGCAGGGGTTGATATTGAAGACAACCTGTTGCTCGGCATCAGTAAGAACCTTATAGGTAAGTCCTTTTTTCCCAAATCGCTATTAGGACTGGCAATAGACAAGGACCTTTTCACCAAGGATGAGGTCGTAGCAGCTAAAGGGCCGGTATTCGAAGACATGAGCAGAAAATATACGGAACCATTAGTCAGCCTGGAGTATTACCTGAAGGTATCGGCGAACGAGGCAAGGTTCAGGTATGCCTATGTGGGTATAGTCGAAGCTGGAAACATAGCCGCAGTGGTTGACGTGGAAAGGACACTCGGGCCTGTCATACAGATGAAAGGAACCGTCGTTGATGCCAGCATTACTGACAATATTATCTTCGGAAAGTTCGGAATCTTTATTAATGCGGCCATCGAAAGTACCATTTTCAAGAACCTGATATTGGCTCAAAAAGAAGGAATTGAATTGGGCTCGTTTGCAGGGGTCACCATTGACAACAACCTGATTGTATCTGGGCAACATGGGATTGTATTTTTTGGCAAAATTGCCATAAGGTACACCATCATAAACAATCGTATCAATACATCCCGGTCTGGCATATTGATAAAAGATGACAATTTTAACATCGCATACAAATTCCATATTGATAAGAACATTATCAACGCGAACGAGGCGGGTATCAACCTCCGAAACCCTACCACGTTCCTGATGGATTTGACCATAATTGACAATTCCATTACAGGTAGTACCCAGGCAGGGATCAATATCCTTGGAATTACTTCATCAGAACAGTTGAGGCAATTCGAAAGCCGCAATAGAATTCAACGGGTAATTCAGCGTAATTCCATATCTTCTCAAGGAGTAGGTATCGTCTTATCCATCCCACATTTTGAAGTGTTGGATAATGTAATAAACATAGAAGGCGGCCAGGAACAAAACAACAGGACATGGGGTATCGAATTAAGGTCGCACAAATGTTCGATTGTCAACAATACAGTTAATGCACTCGTGGATGTCCAACAGAGAATCCTGCCCAACGGGGGTATCTGCCTCACCCCTAGTAAAGAAATGATTGTGGGCGAGCAGCATGGGATTGATATTATCCGAAATACCATTACTGGAGGCATAGGAAACGGGATTGAAATTGCCTCCAATTTAGACGGGTTAGTCATCGAAGGCAATGAAATCGCGAAAATGACATTGAACGGCATTGCCGTACAACAACATGTTCAGTTTGTTAATAACCTCCGGATTGCGGGGAATCATATTCACGACTGCTTCACGCCAAGTGAGGGTATCCCTACCTGGTGGATAAATGCCGCCATCGTTCTAACCAGAACCAGAAAAGCACAGATAACAGGGAACAGAATCATTAACAACGGAAGTAATGTTCAATTAGCCACCGGATTGACAGGGTATGGAGCATTCTATGCGGAACAGATTAATGAAGTTCAGATTCTGGACAACCAGTTCATGGACAATTGGGTGCAAGACCAAAGAGAGTCAACACAAGCCATCATCCATGTACCCATTCGCTTTTACCCTCAAAATTCCCCCAACTTGCCAGTAAATACAGACATCCAAATTTCCAACAATATTGTCAAAGGGCCGAACACACGGGCTCTGGAGATTGGGAATTATGCCCCGCTCGTACTTGGCAGCTTAATTCTGATTTTGGGGCTGGATAGCAAGGCCAATATTGGTAGCAACCATTTTGAGTCTACACTCAACGGGCCGATTGTAAATTTGCACATTAGCAAGTGTCTATTTACCAACAACTTTGTAAGTTGTGCCCAGTCCAATAGTTCCGTTTCGCTTGGGTCTGGTTTGTGGGTTATAGCAAACGGCAATTTGGTCAGCGACCCAATCGTCGGAGCCGGGCTTGCCCAGCAAATAATTAACTCACAGCAATTTTAATAGTGTAAAAAATCTCAATATCATGGCAAAAAAAATAAAAATCCCCAAGGAAGCGCTTCCTCTGTTGAGCAAGGACCTTGATTTGGACGAGGCCGTCCTGAAAAACCTGATCCAGGTTCAGGACAGTTTAAAGGCAATAATTGAAGGCGAAATCAAGGAGGCCCAAAAGACAGCGTTGGCTGCCTATGAGTCGAAAATCAAGGCGCTAAGCGAAGCAAAGGCCAAATTGACAGAGGAGTACGATGCGGAAATCAGTATGTACAAAGCCCTCGTCAAGGAACTGAAAGCCCAGTTCCAGAAAGGACAGGTTGAGAAGAAGGCATCCAAACCAGCGAAGTAATCTTCAGAAAACGGCTTACTGTGCGTTCAACGGTTCATTTAAATACGGTCGCCAAGCAATCCACCAGCACTACTTCCGCCGTCTGGAACCAGCAGGCAGTG
>CAYYXC010000123.1:0-4273 GCA_964475505.1 uncultured Chitinophaga sp. | reverse complement strand
CGCTGCGCGACGACTGGAGCGCCGAGGCCGAAGCCGCGCTGTGGCAGGAGACCGAAGCGATGGTTAGAAAAGTTCTACAAGACACCGGAACTCCCTTTGTGGAGGTGCAAGACGAGGCGGCATTTTATGGTCCCAAGATCGATGTACAGATCTGGAGCGCAATTGGCAGGGAGTTTACCCTCGCAACCAATCAAGTTGATTTCAACTCCGCATTGAAATTCAAACTGACTTTTACCAACGCCCAAAATCAACCGGAATCCCCCCTGATCATTCACCGGGCTCCCCTTGGAACCCACGAGCGATTCATCGGGTTTCTGCTGGAGCATTTTGCCGGAAAGTTCCCTACTTGGTTGGCGCCGGTGCAAGTAAAAGTGCTTCCCATCAGCGATAAATTCTCGGATTATGCCAATCAGGTCAAATCCGCGCTTTTCCGTGCCGGGGTAAGGGTACAAGTTGATGACCGAAATGAAAAAATCGGGAAAAAGATCCGGGATACCGAGCTGATGAAAGTTCCTTACATGTTGGTGGTGGGAGAGAAGGAGATGCAGGAAGGAAAGGTTTCCGTACGCCGACAGGGGCGGGGCGACCTGGGTGCTCAACCGCTCCAACAATTTCAGGAATCCATTCGGGAGGAAATTCTGGAAAGAAGACTGGAATAATTGGCTATTTTCGTGTTGCTCTACAAAAGGGGCACATGTTCATCTAAAATTTACGAATGGCAGTACCAAATCGGCCCGGTGGTGGGCCCAACAGACCAATGGGGGGCGGTCCTCGCCCCGGCGGAGGATTCAGAGGCAGATTCCTTCCTCGAAAAGAAGCAGAACATCGAATCAATCAGTTCATCAGGGCCCAGCAGGTTCGCTTGGTGGGAGAAAATGTGACCGTAGGCGTCTATCCTTTGCAAGAGGCCATTCGTCTCTCTCAAGAACAAGGATTGGATCTGGTTGAAATTTCTCCAAACGTGGATCCGCCGGTTTGTAAGATCATCGATTACAACAAATTTCTATACGACAAGAAGAAGAAGGAAAAAGAGATGAAGGCCAAGAGTAAGGCCTCCGAGGTAAAAGAGATTCGTTTTACTCCCAATACGGATGACCACGACTTCGATTTCAAGGCAAAGCACGCCATCGAGTTCTTGAAAGAAGGAAACAAAGTGAAGGCCTATGTTCAGTTCAAAGGAAGGGCCATTCAGTTTCAGGATCGTGGACAACTGCTGCTGCTCAAGTTTGCTGAGCGCTTGGCCGAGGCTGGGGTTCTCGAAAACATGCCTAAGATGGAAGGCAGAAGGATGCTGGCCATGTTCGCTCCCAAAGGCAAGAAGAAATCTTAACATCTAATTCAATATTGAAACGCCCTCTTCGTCAGGGCGTTTCTTTTTCTTTACTCCTCAAAAAACCAATATGAGAATTTCCCAATTCCTATCCAGCTTGCTCATTTTGAGCGGTGTGCTTGGTATTTCTCAGGCACAACGTCCAACAACACCTTCCGCTCCGCCGGCGACAGCCACCGCTGCTCCTAAGGCTGACACTACCCGCAAGCCTGGCGGTCCCTCTAATGGCATGAAGCCATACAAGGAGGTGATCACTGCCAAGGCGCAGACACAAAAAGGTATGTTCTGGACGCACAAAGTGGACGACAAATATTTCTTTGAGATCCCGGATAGTTTGATCGGTAGAGAGATCTTGGTTGTGAACCGGATTTCAAAAGCTCCTGCCGGATTGCGCAGTGGTGGATTCTTTGGATATGCTGGCGATCAGATCGGTCAAAATGTGATCCGTTTTGATAAAGGTCCGAACAACAAGGTCTTCTTGCGTACAATCTCTTATGGCGAGTACGCGAAAGATTCTACCTCTCCCATGTTTCAAAATGTCACCAACTCCAACGTACAACCGATCTCAGCTTCTTTTGATATCAAATCATTGGGCAATGACTCTACCGGTGTAGTTCTTGATATGACCGATTTCATTGCGGGTGATAACGACGTTTTGTATTTCAGTTCTTCGCTGAAATCCAGTTTGCGATTTGGAACCCCTCAGGCCGATAAATCTTACACGGTCAGCGTACGTTCATTCCCTATTAACGTAGAGATCCGTGCAGTAAAAACATATTCTCGTCTGCCGGCGCCTCCCGGACCCGGAGGTATGATGGCAGCTCCTGCTGGTGGCGGTAACATGACAATGGAATTGAATAGTTCTCTTGTATTGTTGCCCAAGAAGCCCATGCAGGCCCGTTACTACGACCCGCGTGTAGGATATTTCGTGGTTGGATATACCGACTATGATGCCAATCCCCAAGGCGTAAAAGATGTTTATCTGATCAAGCGCTGGCGCTTGGAGCCAAAGGATGAGGACCTTGAAAAATACAAGCGTGGGGAATTGGTAGAACCCAAGAAACCAATCGTATTCTACATAGATCCTGCTACACCCGCTAAATGGGTGCCTTACCTGATGCAAGGGGTGGATGATTGGAAAGGAGCTTTTGAAAAAGCCGGATTCAAAAATGCCATCATGGCTAAAAAGGCTCCAACTAAACAAGAAGACAGTACTTGGAGTTTGGACGATGCGCGCAACTCTGCCATTGTTTATAAGCCCTCAGATATTCCGAACGCCAGTGGTCCGAGTATCTCCGATCCGCGCAGCGGCGAGATCATGGAAAGCCACATCAATTGGTATCACAACGTTATGGAGTTGCTCCGTAACTGGTACATGATCCAGTGCGGTCCGCTCGATGCTCGTGCCAACCAGATGACTTTCGACGATGAGTTGATGGGACAATTGATCCGCTTCGTTTCTTCCCACGAGGTTGGTCATACGTTGGGACTTCGTCACAACCACGGATCCAGCTCTACCGTGCCGGTTGATAGTTTGCGCAACAAGGCATGGGTCGAGAGAAATGGTCATACGCCTTCTATTATGGACTATGCCCGTTTCAACTACGTGGCGCAGCCGCAGGATAACATTTCTGAAAAAGGGTTATTCCCCCGAATCGGAGATTATGACAATTGGGCTATTGAATGGGGCTATCGTCGTTTTTATCAGTTCCGCAATGAGGAAGAAGAAAAAGGTTTCCTCAACAATTGGGTGATCGAGCGTCTGAAAGACAAGCGTCTCTGGTTTGGTACTGAAACCAATCCCGACGACCCTCGTTCACAAAGTGAGCAAGTGGGTGATGACGGTATGAAAGGAAGTTACTGGGGTACCGAGAATTTGAAGCGTATCGTCCCCAATCTCATGAAATGGACGCGCGAGGCGAATGAAGGTTATGATGGATTGCGTACCATGTACGGGGAAGTGGTTAGTCAGTTCAATCGCTACAATGGTCATGTTGCTAAATACGTAGGTGGTATCATGGAAACACCGAAGACCGTTGAGCAGGAGGGAGGCATTTACGAGATCGTAGCCAAGGCGAAACAAAAAGAGGCGGTTGCATATTTAAATAAGCAGCTTTTCAATACGCCCAAATGGATGATCAACGAGGATATTTACGCCCGCACCGGACAAAGTGCTGTATCCATCATCGGCAGTGCGCAGGATAATATCCTGAATCGTCTGCTCAACACCCGCAACATCGGTAAATTGTTGGATGCGGAGGCTTCATTGGGTAGCAAGGCCTATCGTTTGACCGATCTATTGGGTGATCTCAAATCCGGCATTTGCTCGGAGTTGACCACTCGTCAGCCAACCGATATTTATCGGAGAAATCTCCAAAAATCATACGTGTTGGCGCTGACACGATTGATCGATGGAGGAGGCAATGCTTCTGCCTCTTTGGGCGGATTTGGCATCCAGATCAGTTCTGGTCCTTCCACCGATAAAACGGATCTTAAAAGTGTAGTCAAAGCACACCTCAGCACCCTGCGCACTGAATTTGCCGCAGCGGCTACAACGGTGGCTGATCCCATGACCCGTTACCACTGGAAAGATCTCTCGGATCGCATCGATCAAACTTTGGATCCGCGTAAATAATTTATTATCAACTATTTAAAGGGCCTCAATCGAGGCCCTTTTTTCTTTGTCATATCCTTGATTCCAGCTATCTTTGCACCCCCGCACAAGCGGTTAGGCCTCAGGCCATATTGTCTGAAGAGGTTCGAAAAAGGTCCCCCCGTGGGGAATGCCTCAAGGACGGAATAAAAAAAATAGGGTACCATGCCCAAGGTAAAAACAAACTCCAGTGCCAAAAAGCGCTTTAAAGTGACTGGCACCGGTAAGATCCAACACCAAAAGAGTTTCAAGCGTCACATCCTGACGAAAAAATCCAAAAAGCGTAAGCG
>CAYYXC010000122.1:0-4318 GCA_964475505.1 uncultured Chitinophaga sp. | reverse complement strand
GAGCCGATGTGCACCTCTTATCACAGATACTCCGCTGAGATGCACGGCCAAAGCAACCAAGGGCGGGAACAAGTCCGGGCAATCCGTAGCATCAAACTCAAAAGGATCGGGAAGGTTTTTTTCGATCCGATAAACGGTATGATCCTGGCTTGCTTCTTTTTGATGCAATGATAAATTTTCGATGGACCGATCTGCCTGCACCGAATGAGGATCCAATCCCATCAATTCAATGCTACCGGAAATGGCTGCTGCAGAGAACCAAAAAGCACCTCCACTCCAATCAGCCTCAACGGAATATTCAATTGTTGATGGATTGTAAGAGGGATTTCCATCGCTGAAAATAAATTGACGGTAATCTTTATTAACGGGTACAGCCAGACCAAATTTTTGAAGTATCTGCAGTGTCAAATCAACATACGGACGACTTTTGAGATCACTCACCTCAATGATGACCTGCTCGGCACTCGCCGCTGCATAGGCCATCAGCAATCCCGTCAAGAATTGAGAGCTTAACGAACCATCGATCTGTATGGAGGATGGCTTCAGCGGACCATTGATTTCAATAGGTAAACAACCTTCATGGAGCTTTACTACAACGCCCAACTGCGGAAGCACTTCTTCAAAAAATCGCATGGGGCGATTAACTAAGCTGCCCGTGCCGGTAATGCGCATGGGAAGATTAGAGATGGCCGCAATCGGAGTGAACATCCGTATACTCAAACCGGACTCTCCACAGTCAAGTAAAGATTCCGTGGGACGAATGCCTTGGCTTTCAATCAACCATCGGTCGGCCTCCAAAGACACTTTTGCGCCCAAAGCTCTTATACAACGCAGAGCAGCCATGTCATCCGCAGAGCTTCCTGGATTGTGTAGTACCGAACGCCCCTTTCGAATCAAGGCCGCTGCCAATGCTCGCTGCATGGCGCTTTTGGAACTAGGCACCCGGAGTTTTCCCTTGATGGATGATGGATAAACGGTGGCAATCATGCGTATCGCTTCAAGTTATTCTCCAATCCTTTTAAGCGAATGGGATGTATGCAGGACTTTCCAATTTGCTGAAGCAATACAAAATCGATCGAGGAACGCACTCGTTTTTTATCCATTTTAAGTGATTGGAAAACTTTGCTGGCGGAAAATTTAGCCGAGGTAGGAAGCCCGTACCGAGCCAAGGTGTCCTCTACTTTATTCAGATCGCTGAACCCGACGATTTTTTGAGAAAGCTTGGATGCAAACATCATGCCTAATGCGATCGCCTCCCCATGCGAAAGATCGTAATGGATCTCGAGCGCATGACCTAGCGTATGGCCAAAATTCAATTTCTTTCGTTCTTGTCTCTCCAATACGTCGCGCGCAACAACCTGAAATTTGAAATGAACGTTACGTGCAATCAAACGCAAGAGTTTGGATGGATCCTTTCGATACAGTTGTAGGTTGCTCTGGCTGAGTTGGGTAAATAATGCTTTGTCTCCTATGAGTGCATGTTTAATGATCTCCGCAAAACCGTTTGACCATTCCCTTATGGGAAGCGTAGATAGCAACTGATAGTCGTGCAGTATAAACTGTGGTTGACGCGTAGTTCCTACAAGATTCTTGTAGGCACCTACATCAATTCCATTTTTTCCACCGATCGAAGCATCCACCATGGCCAGTAGCGTGGTGGGAACAAAACCTACATCTACTCCTCGTAAATAAATCGCAGCCAAGTAACCAACTAAGTCCGTAACGACTCCTCCCCCAACGCCTACCAACACGGTTGTTCGATCCGCTTCCATTTTTATGAGTCGCTCAACTAAACTATCGATGGTGGCCTGAACCTTATACTCCTCCCCGGCGCGCAGAACAATGGTATCAAATGGAGTGAAAAGCTTTTTGTGTGCCTTGTAAATGTTTTGATCCGTAACCAAAACCAACCGACGACCCGGAAGGATCTTTGACAATTCCTTCAAATTCCCATTGGGGAAAAAACGAATTTGTTGTTGTCCGACTCGAAAGATTTGAGGGCGCTGCATGTGGGGGTATTAACTGTCCAAAACACGTTTTTGTCGGTTGATGCTCTCCATGTGAACGGCTTCCAGATAGCGAGTGATGAACTCGCGGCTAAGTCCCACCTGCTCCCCTTGCTGACAGGCACGCTCGACTATCTCTTGCCAACGACCGGCCTGCAGGATAGTTATGTTGTTGTCTTTTTTATATTGACCGATCTCCTCAGCTACACGCATGCGACGACCCAACAACTGCACCATCTCATTATCCAGTTGGTTGATCTGCTGACGTAAGGCGTCTAAGGCTGTGTGAAAACTGTCTGAGTTCACATCCTCCGCCCGCCACCGGATGGACACAAGCATTTCCAATAATCGATCAGGCGTGACTTGTTGCTTGGAATCACTCCATGCCTGGTCGGGATCCGGATGAGATTCGATCATGAGTCCATCAAAGTCCAAGTCCACCGCGCGTTGCATCACCTCTAATAGAATGTCTCTTCTGCCGCAGATATGAGAGGGATCATTGATTAGCGGAAGATGCGGATGCCTGAGCTTCATTTCAATGGCCAAATGCCACATAGGAGCATTTCGGTAGGCAGTATTCCCGTAACTGGAAAAACCTCGATGGATCAATCCTATCTTTTCAACACCCGCACCGGTGATGCGCTCCAGTGCTCCGGTCCATAATTCAAGATCCGGGTTGAGCGGATTTTTTATCAATACCGGCACATTCACGCCCCGCAAGGCATCTGCCAGTTCTTGTACACTAAAAGGATTTACGGTAGTGCGTGCTCCGATCCACAATATATCGGTGTTGTATTTCAATGCCTCCTCTACTTGTTTGGCTGTAGCCACTTCCACGGCAAAAGGCAAACCATACAACGTGCGGGCTTGGCTCAACCATTCCAGTCCGACGGTACCCACTCCCTCAAAGCCGCCTGGTTTGGTTCGGGGTTTCCAGATACCTGCCCGAAACAGATGTACCTGACCGGAGGCCGCTAAGGCCTGAGCTGTTTTTAATACTTGCTCCTCCGTTTCGGCACTGCAAGGACCACTGATGATCCACGGTCGATGTGGATGAGTCCATTTTTTTTGATCGGGTGTCTGTGTATGCATCGATCTGGGAATGAACAAAAATAGAGAATCAACAGCCGTTTTAAGAGCGTGCCCCTTTTCCGCCGGCAGCGGCATCATTCATGCGAATTTTCCGCCCTCTAAACTTCTTGCCGTCGATGGCCCGAATCATTTGTGTCATGGCTGAGGGTTCGATCTCGATCCAACTGTTCATATCCCGCATATCGATACGTCCCAAAACCGACTTGGGCAATTCACTCATATCTAATATGAACTGTAAAAAACTGGCCTTGTAGAAACCATCTTTGGTACCCAGGTTCACGAATAGCCGGCTGTAGGCAGCATTCGAAGTAGGCTTGGTATCCTTGGATTTTTTTCTGGCCTCTTTGGAACCCGCGCGCAGATTCAAGTCTGCAGCGTTTGCATAGTACTGCAAGAAACGATCGAATTCCAATGATGCCACCCGCTGCAGAATCTCTTCTTTTGAAACAGAAGCGAATTTTTCCTGCAATAGAGGAAGATATGTTTCGTAATCACCATGCTGAATATCCGCTTGCAAGAGCCGATCGGTAAAATGAAAGAATTGCTTTCGGCAAACATCTTTACCACTGGGAATATCCAGTGGGTGAAAACGGGATTGAAGTAACCTTTCAATTTGGCGAAGCCGATATATTTCCTTGGGCGTAACGATGCTCACGGAGATACCACTTTGTCCGGCCCTGCCGGTTCTACCGCTACGGTGTGTATATACTTCCGGATCATCGGGTAATTCGTAATTGATGACATGAGTGATTCCCTTAACGTCAATTCCTCTAGCAGCCACGTCAGTCGCTACCAAGAGACGCAAGTGCTTGGTACGAAAAGCTGCCATCACTTTATCGCGTTGCGCTTGCGTAAGATCGCCGTGAATGGCATCAATGTCATAGCCTTCTCTGGTCAACTTCTCAGCGATCTCCTGGGTCTCCACTTTAGTACGGGCAAATACGATTCCATACATCCCCGGATTGAAATCAATGATCCGCTTAAGTACCTCGTAACGGTCGTGATGCAGACAGGAATAATAATGATGATCGATGTTTACATTGCCAGAATTGGCTACTCCTACGGTCACCTCCACCGGTGCTTCCATGAAACGCTTGGTAACTTTACGGATCTCAGCCGGCATGGTGGCACTGAACAACCACAAGCTTTTTCGATTCGGTGTATTCTTTAGGATAAATTCTATGTCTTCCTGAAAACCCATATTGAGCATTTCATCGCCC
>CAYYXC010000121.1:0-4379 GCA_964475505.1 uncultured Chitinophaga sp. | reverse complement strand
CGGCAAAGGTTCCGAAGAGTTTGTCCCAAACAATAAAGATCTGAGACAAATTCTTGTCCATATACTCCGGGTTGATGGCATGGTGTACCCGGTGATGGGAGGGGGTAACCAGAATTTTTTCCAAAAAACCCATTTTATTGATGTGTCGGGTATGATACCAGAACTGCGCAAACAAATGAAGTGGCGCTATGGTAGCGATCACGGCATGAGGAATACCCAGCAGGGCCGCAGGTAACAACAGGATGGTGAAGAGATTGAAAAAAGCAGAGATGCTCTGCCGCAAGGCACAGGCCAGGTTGAACTCTTCGCTGCTGTGATGGATGACGTGCAGGTTCCAGAATAAGTTAATTCGATGGCTCCAGCGATGTATCCAATAACCATTGAAGTCAAGTATAATAAAAGTGATCAGGTACACCATCCATTGGTTCTCGATGCTCGTCAGCGCCAGGTGGTCAAGCATGAATGGATAGATGGCAATGATCACGGTAAGTTCGAGTACGGATTTGGTTACATTGGTGATACCGGAGTTGAGGGAGGAGATCATATCCAGCGTACGAACGGTGTCAAATCCTTTTCGGTAGCCCCACCATTTTTCAAGTAGAACGAGTACCAAAAAGATGGGTATCGCAATCAATAAAATTTTTCCGTAAGTCTCCACGCATTGATAATATTCCGCTAATTTACAAAAGCCCACACACTTATCATTTACATGGCTCGACACGTTTTTGATTGTATAGATGGTCATACTTGCGGAAACCCCGTTCGGGTCGTTCGCGCCGGCGGCCCGACCCTGGAAGGAAAAACCATGAGTGAGAAAAGGCAGCATTTCATGCAGCATTATGACTGGATCAGGAGGGGACTGATGTTCGAGCCGCGCGGACACGACATGATGAGCGGTAGCATCCTTTATGCACCCCACGATCCTGCCAACGATGTGGCCGTACTTTTTATAGAAACCAGTGGCTGCTTACCCATGTGTGGTCATGGCACCATCGGCACCATCACCATTGGGATAGAATCAGGACTCATCAAACCCAAACAAGCTGGGCGCGTCCGAATGGAAGCACCTGCGGGTTTGATCGATATTGAATACAGATCCAGTATTCGATCTGACGGATCGTTGCGGGTAGATGCTGTCAAACTCACCAATGTGCCTGCCTACCTCGATACAGAGGGAATAGAGGTGGAGTGCCCAGGGTTGGGTGAGCTGAAGGTGGATGTTGCCTACGGTGGAAATTTTTATGCCATCGTGGATGTGCAGCAAAATTTCAAGGGATTGGATGCCTATCCGATAGGTCAACTCATTATTTGGTCCAGATTACTCAGAGAAAAAATCAATGCCGCTAAAACATTTGTACATCCCGTGGATCCAACCATCCACGGATGCTCACACATCCTTTGGGGTGGCGCCGTCATCGATCCTCGTTCAACCGCGCGCAATGCTGTTTTCTATGGGGAGAAAGCCATCGACCGATCGCCCTGCGGAACCGGTACTTCTGCCCGCATGGCTCAGTGGTATCATCAGGGCCATTTGAAGCAAGGTGAATCATTCGTGCACGAGAGCGTGATCGGAAGTACGTTCGTAGGGCGCATTGAGTCAGAGTTAGATTTTTATGGACGCAAAGCCATTCGGCCCTCCGTCGAAGGTTGGGCAAAAATTTATGGAGAGAACCGGATCACCATTGATCCGGAGGATGATCCATATGCTTACGGATTTCAAGTCATTTGAGTGGATTAATATGATTTAGCATGCGAATAGCAATCATCGGGGGGGGGATCATCGGACTTAGCACCGCCATGTATTTGGAACGCGATGGCCACGAGGTGGTGGTGTTTGATTCCAGTGATGGGTTGACAAATTGCTCTTACGGTAATGCCGGATACATCTGCCCCAGTCACTTCATTCCCCTCGCCACGCCGGGTATCGTAAAGCAGGGATTAAAATGGATGTGGAACAGTCAATCCCCTTTTTACGTGGAACCACGGCTCGACTGGGATCTGATTCGTTGGGGTTGGTTGTTTATGCGATCGGCCACCAAAGAAAAAGTACATAAGGCCGCTGCTCCTTTACGAGATATTTCATTGATCAGTCAGCAAGCTTACTTTGATTGGCATGAATCAGGAATCGATTTTCGATACCAACACAAAGGATTGCTGGAGGTCGTACAAACAGCAACCGGAGAATCCCATGCAAGGGAGGTGGTCGATCGGGCAATTGCAATTGGATTGGTTGATACGGAGTGGCTCGACAGGGATCAATTGGCCGAAAAGGAACCGGGTATTCGTATGAATGCACGTGGTGCAATTTATTTTGCATGTGATGCACATTGCCACCCCAATCAACTGATGCTTCAACTCCGCGCGCATTTGCAAGCACAAGGTGTGCAGTTTTACTGGAATGATCCTGTCATCGGCATTGAGTCAAACGGCAAGGTGATCAAAGCACTATATACAAGTTCTGGGAAACATTCATTTGATCAGATCGTGTTGGCCGCTGGCTCTTGGAGTGGAGCGCTTGCCAAAACAATGGGCTTGGCACTGCCAGTAATGCCCGGAAGAGGTTATTTGGTAACGCTTGATAAAAATCTTCTTCCCTTGCAGTATCCCGCCATTTTAGTGGAGGGAAGGGTAGCGCTCACACCCATGACCGATGCTTCCATCCGGTTGGGCGGTACCATGGAGATCACTACACATCAACGGCCCCCTCGTTTATCAAGAGTAAAGGGGATCCTCGAGTCTGTAAAACAATTCTATCCTGATTTCTCCATTCCAACACCTTCTGTTGATCAGATTTGGTACGGATATCGACCTTGCTCGGCCGATGGACTTCCTTACATCGGCAGACCTCGTCACCTTAACAATCTAGTGATCGCAACGGGTCATTCCATGCTGGGACTCAGTTTAGGGGCCGGAACCGGGAAATTGGTTGCGCAGCTCATTGGCGGACAGCCAACAGATATGGACCTGACCCCTTTCCATCCGGATCGATTTTCCTGAAAACACTGCTGAGAGCCGCTTCGGATTCGAAGCAGTACTTTTGTCGCTGATGAACATCCGCAGCGAACAACATGGCATTCGGGAGACCGGTAAATTCTCGGCGCTCATACTCGATTATTTGGATGATCATCCGGCCCTCCAATCTCTGCATAACGGGTTGCCATCTTTTGATGCGGTGCAACAGGCCATCGATCGCCGACGTGCCTTTCCGATCAATCGGGAGCGGCTGGTACGTACATTAAAATCCCAATATGCATCCGTTGACCAAAATCCAACGGCACAAAAGCAAATCGAGTCACTGCAGCGCGAAAGCACATTCGCCATCACTACGGCGCATCAATGCAATATTTTTCTGGGACCGCTTTACACCATTTATAAAACGCTGCACACGATTCGGATCGCAGATGAGCTGAACGCACAGTTTCCTGAACAACATTTTGTGCCCGTTTTTTATTTGGGGTCAGAGGATGCAGATCTGGATGAATTGAATCATATCCATCTGTTCGATCAAAAACTCGTGTGGCATCCATCTCAAAAAGGAGCGGTTGGTCGAATGAAAGTGGATGAAGAGTTGATTCGGCTGATCGACCGTCAAGCTCAACTGCTCAGTTCCTCCAATAATGGAAAAGAGTGGATTGAATTGCTTCGTCAGTCCTATATGGTCGGTTCGAGTTTGTCGATGGCTACGTTTCGGTTGTTACATACCTTGTTTGCGGATAGGGGACTATTGGTGCTCGAGCCGGATCAGGCCGACTTGAAATCTACCATGAAAGATATCTTCTGGGAAGAATTGCAATCGGGTAGTTCGGCCGCTCGTGTTGCTGATTCAAATGCACAACTGCAGTCTTTGGGATACACTGCTCAGGCCCACGCTCGTCCCATTAATTTGTTTTATTTGACTGAAGGAAGCCGAGCGAGAATAGAGCGCGTAAACGATGAGTGGTTGGTGAAGGACGAAAATATTCGGTGGAACAGCAATCAGTTAAAACAAGCATTAGAAACTCATCCCGAAAGATTTAGTCCCAATGTAATTCTCCGGGGATTATATCAAGAGTGCATCCTTCCTAATTTACTCTATGTAGGAGGTGGAGGTGAGTTGGCATACTGGTTGCAGCTGAAAACAGTTTTCGATTCCCGGAAAGTCCCTTTCCCTTTATTGCAATTGAGAGCATCCTTGCAGTGGATGGATCTTGCCGCAGCTGATCGTATGCAAGCACTTCAGTTGAATCCGGCCGATCTGTTCGCCACTGTCAATCAGTTATTGGATGCAAATATTCCCGCTGAAGCGAAATCATCGATTGAATTGCAGCAGCAAATCGATCTTATTTTCGACGCCTATCAGCAATTGCAGCAAAAGGCAATTTCGGTTGACCCAACGCTGG
>CAYYXC010000120.1:3022-4398 GCA_964475505.1 uncultured Chitinophaga sp. | reverse complement strand
TCCGTACGAATGATCTGTGTAGGTCGAGGGCAATGATAGAGCAAGGAATAATCATTGCTGAATACCTCCGTAGAGAACAATTGCTCGCTGTACAATCCACCATCCGGCTTACGAAACTGCGTGTGGCGCTTGTGAGGGATTTTTCCGAGGGTATAGTAATGAGGCATTAGGCAGCGTTTAGAGTTGAGAATTGAGGGTTGAGGTTGGAAGTTGAAAGTTCATGGTTGAGTAATGCTAAACCCTAAACACTCAACCCTAAACTTGTTCTTACATGCCCGGGAACCAAGGACGCGCAATGGCCGCGTCGCGGAAAGGCCAGGGCACCATCGCAAGAATGATCAAGAGCGCAATGCCCAGTAATATTGAATTTGAGCGGTAGTTCAACGCCTTTGATTTTTTTCTCGCCAAAGTGATTAATATAACCGCGATCACCATCATCACAGGATGCTCCATTTTGAAGAAGCGCAAAGCAGGTGTGCCTACCACCGATTTGAAATCAGGATAATTAAATACATCCCGAAACCACTGATACAAACCGATCAATAACATGACATGTGACGTAATCATCAACCAAAGACCAGTGGATTTGACTCGTTCACTTTTTGATAGAGAGAGATATAAACTAACCACTAATAGGATCAAAATGACCCAACGCAATAAATTATGAAGATGTAGTAAACCAGTGCTCATATGGCAGATTTTGATTTACTACAAATATACAGCCAGCTGCATCCGTCACAAGCATCAAAAAGACATGCTCGTATTCCGCACATCCCCCTCAAACCGGGGATTAACAAAGTTGTTGAGTTTCGAACCAAACCGATAATTGATTCCAAAACTGGTGTAATAGCTGTAGCCGGAAGCCAACTGCCGCTGCCGGGCCAACACTTCTTGAGGAGAAGCCCCGCCTTTTGGCAAAAAGATCTGATCCCGGGTAATGCCCCCGAAGGCAGATACAAAAAAAGATAATCCGCCAGTGATCCGGACATTGGTAAAAGCATTGATGCCCAGATTGAAAAAATCCCAGTTTGTCAAAAAATGTTCTCCAAAAAGACCAACCGACAAGTTTCCCCATTTCTGGTTTTTAGTCATGTTCAAACGAACACTTTGCGTGTAAACACGGTCCTGCAATTTGTTGTAAATCGTTGTATCGTAATAACGCTGATCTTTCACAGCCAAAACGTAGGCGATCGTGAATAAATTATTATTCACTTCCTTGTAAGGATAAATGTTATACTCGATCCCTGCACTTAGCTCCGCACGCAATTTATAATTAGAAAAAGTGCTCTGACTAAAACGGGCATCGTAGGCCCAACTCCAACGCTCATTGATACTACCCACGAGGTAGTGATAGAGGGACAGGTCATGATTATCGA
>CAYYXC010000120.1:0-3012 GCA_964475505.1 uncultured Chitinophaga sp. | reverse complement strand
TTGCAGCAACTTTTTACTTTATTGCATCATCAAATAAGCGTTCTCTATCAACAATAAAGTTTATTTATCTTGTACGGCTACCATCTTATTCCATTGTGCTTGGGTTTTTAGAAGCATTGATGAACAAGCCATATTTCCATTTGTCAGTAGTACGATTGGCAGACACATTGGCGCTGTATCGATAATTCCGATAGACAGCATCCGCATTGATATTGCCATTTGTTCCCACACGGAAGATCCAATAATCCCAGGGGTCTTCATCCTTTTTCGTGGAATCACTACCACCTGATGAATCGGCAGGCTCCTTGAAATCGATCGATAAATTGCGGGGGTCTTTGGTACGGATCACATAGGGCACCAAACCCGACTTCAAAAAGTATAACAACTGCTCACGCGACTCCACCTCGGTGGCATTTGGATCCACGTCAAAAGACAAGGTATCGCTCATGCCAGCAAAGGCATGCTGCCCATAATAGATCAATTGAAAATGACTGCCCCCGCTGCCCGTGGGCAAACTCGTGATCAGTACATGTACATCGGCGGCCTGGTTATCCAAGATAAAGTTGACCCCCTTGATCTCCGATCGGATATAGGTCATATCGCACCAAGTATTGGAACAATCCACAAATATGGAAAGTCTGGTCGGTGCATCCTTGATCGGTTGCGTGCCCCCTGCAAATCCAAAAACGAAAAAAAGAATAAAGCTGATTGAACAAATCTTGCGCATGCGTTAGTTTAATGACAGCAAAGATTGTCAAACAAACTTTTCATTAAACTGAATAACTGTTAAACAGTTGCCAATCTCAACCATCAACAGACAACTAAGAACCTCAACCCTAAACCCTCTACTCACTCCACCCAATCCGCCACAAACACATTCGTATCCCGCGTTCCGCCATTGTTTCGGTTGCTGCAGAACACGATCTTCTTACCATTGGGAGAGAACATCGGAAACGCATCAAAGCCTTTGTCTCTGGAGACTTTCATCAGATTAGACCCATCGCCGTTCATCGTATACAGATTAAAAGGGAATCCGCGCTTGTACTCATGGTTGCTGGCAAAAATGATCCGCTCACTATCGGGCATGAAAGAGGGTGCCCAATTCGCCTGCCCCAGGGTCGTCACCTGCCTCGCCTCCGATCCGTCGGCATTGGCCACCCATACTTCCATATTCGTGGGCGCTACCAAATGCTCCGCCAATAAAGACTTGTACTCTTTTACTTCGGCATCGGTTTTGGGACGAGAAGCACGCCAAATGATCTTTTTTCCATCGGGCGAAAACCATGCCCCGCCATCATAACCCAACACATTGGTGATCCGGCGCTCATTGCCTGTTTCCAATTCCATAATATACAACTCAAGATCTCCGTCTTTGTCGCTGGTATAAAGCATCAACTTCCCGTCCGGCGAAAGCGTAGCCTCCGCATCGTAACCGGGGGCATTGGTAAGCTGCTTCACAATATTTCCTTTCAGGTCGGCCATGAAAATATCATAAGTCGGATACAAGGGCCAGATGTACTTGTTACCGTATTTGGCGCGGTCGGGAACGGGGGGACAATCCGCATCACCCAAATGCGTTGAAGCATAAATAATGTGCTTATCATCCTTGGTAAAAAATGCACAAGTTGTTCTGCCCCTTCCCGTGCTGACCAAACTGTACTTAAAAGGACGTTTCTTATTCTTAGGCAACTTGCCATAGAAGATCTGATCACAGGGCACTCCGTCCTTCACACTGGTACGCTGAAAGACCAAAGACTTGCCATCATAACTCCAGTAAGCCTCCGCATTGTCACCACCAAAAGTCAACTGCCGCATGTTTCTGAAATGCTTTTCCTCGGGTAACCGCAAGGAATCAACGGCATTGGATTGCGCCGAAAGGCCCCCAATCAAAAAATTGAATGCCAAAAACAAAAGACAGTGAAGATGTGATCGTTTACGCATAAAAAGAGTTTCGAGTGCAAAATTAACCATCATGGACCTTATCAACTGAAACTAGATGCGCGGCTCTTTCCCCCATTCGCTAATTTTACCCCATGCCGTTCCTCCCTTTGATTATACTTCTCCTGCCCTTTTTCATTGCTTGTAACGAAACCGGATCAGAAAATCCCTTTGAATCCCAGTTACAAACTCCCCCCTACCTGGAGTGGTCAGAAAAAATTGCATCAGCCCGTAAGAACGACTCCCTCTATTTCCAGCGGGCCATGCTGCTGATCGAGAACAATCAGGAAGCGGCAGCCCGTTTCGACCTGGAGAAGGCCTGGTCACTTCGACCTACCCCATCTTATGCGTTGACATGGGCCTCACTGCTGAACGACTCCCCACAGGAGAAACTGAAACTGATCCAATCGGCCCTGGAGCGTTTTCCCGGTCTTTTCGAATTGGAATGGTCCCTGGCGGAAACACTAGAGCAAACCGGATCGATCGATGCTGCCTTGCAGATCACACAGCGGTGGGCAGATCAGGGAGAAGAAAATCCCGATTTTTTACTGCTGCACGCACATCTGCTCAAACAAAACCAACGTACCCCGGAGGCATTTAGCTTGTTGGAAAAATTAAATCAAGCGCATCCGGAAAAAAGAAATGTGGCTGAAGCACTGGCGCTCTGGTATGCAACAGCAGGCGACAACAAAATCGCTGCTGTATGTAAACAGATGATCGATGTGGATAGCTTGCGAAGAGATCCGCTACCCTATTATTATCTGGGTATTTATTATGGCACTATCAAGCAAAATCAGTCCGCACTGAATCAATTTGACCGTGCTATACAGATCGATTATCAATTTGCAGATGCATACATCGAAAAAGCATCGCTGCTCTACGAACAACGGCTTTACACCCAGTCCCTGAATGTACTTGGAAAAGCATTTGCCATCGCACCCGACAATGCAGCTGTATACTATTGGACCGGAAAATGCCAGCAAGCGACGGGCGATACCCAATCCGCCAAAATGAATTATTTGAACGCATATAATCTGGATAAAAGCTTTTCCGAAGCCAAGCAGGCAGCCGATC
>CAYYXC010000119.1:0-4429 GCA_964475505.1 uncultured Chitinophaga sp. | reverse complement strand
AAGCGTGACCCGTAGTTTCGGTTATCATTATGGCGTTCGCCGCAAGGTTCGCATTAACACCATTTCACAATCACCCACCCGCACCACCGCCGGCAGCGGCGTGAAGGGATTTGACGGATTTATCAATTATGCGGAGGCCATGAGTCCGCTCGGCAACGCCACCGCGGAAGATTGTGCCAATTATTGTGTGACGCTGTTCAGCGATATGACCCGCTATGTGACCATGCAAAACTTATTCCATGATGGTGGATTCTCCTTTACAGGAGTGACTCAGCAGGTGATCGAGAAAATGGAATCCTGATCTGGATCTGTATTGATAATAAAAAACCTCCCGATTGGGAGGTTTTTTATTTGATAGGTACCGTTAACAATCAGTATTCATCCTCGTTGAATAGAAAATCATCTTGGGTGGGATAATCGGGCCAGATGTCTTCGATCGACTCAAATACATCTCCTTCATCCTCCAACTCCTGCAGGTTTTCAACCACCTCCAAGGGAGCGCCGGAGCGAATGGAATAGTCGATCAATTCATCCTTGGTTGCCGGCCAGGGGGCATCTTCCAAATAAGAGGCAAGTTCCAACGTCCAAAACATGGATATCTATATTTTCCGCGAATGTAGGCAGAATATCCAATTTGCCAAATGGGAAAGATCGGGCAGCGGCACTGATTTTTTTGAGTAGTTTCGGGCTTGTATTTGGTCCAGTGATACAAGGAAAACAGATATCCAAATCGTTTGGGGATCTGCCCGTTCTTCGGGGGGTGAATATCTCCGTTCAGGCAGGTGAAGTGGTTGCCCTGGTTGGTCCCTCTGGCTCGGGGAAAAGCACCCTGCTGCATATTTTAGGCACGTTGGATAAGCCCGATGAGGGAATAGTAGAGATCGCCGGCACAAACGTAACGGCTTTATCCCGCAAGGAACTGGCCGCTTTCCGCAATCGTTCCATCGGATTCATTTTTCAATTCCATCATTTGTTGCCGGAATTCAGCGCGTTGGAAAACGTATGTATTCCCGGCTGGATTGGACAGCGTTCTCGATCGGACGTAAAACGGGAGGCCATGGAACTATTGGAGCTGATGGGATTGACCGCTCGCGCCAACCATCGCCCCAATCAACTTTCCGGCGGTGAGCAACAACGGGTGGCTGTGGCCCGGGCCCTGATCAACAAACCGGCAGTGATTTTCGCCGATGAGCCCACTGGCAATTTAGACACTGCTACTGCACAGGAACTACATCAATTGTTTTTTGACCTGCGCGATCGATTCAAGCAAACTTTTTTGATCGTTACGCACAACGAATCCCTCGCTTCTTTGAGCGATCGGTGCCTGCGGATTCGTGATGGAGCTTTATTCTAACGTTAGGGATGCGCCAGATACCAAGCCTTGAGTTCGTCAAGGGTATTTGTCAGTTTCACGTTATCTGTCCACCAATCATGAAACGTAAACGGATAGCTGATCAGTCTTCGGTCAACACCCAAGGTTCCTAAACGGGCGTATAGAAAATTGCTCTGATCGGGATTCACGATCGGGTCCAGTTCTCCGTGAAAAAAGATAGTGGCTGGGGCACTGGTTGTTGCCTGGTATTGTGGGCTGCAGGATTTGTAACGTTGTTCCGATGCAGGCGTTACCGGAAGCAGGGGCATGCCCAAATAGGTGGTCAACACCGTACCGTACACGAGGTTATTGTAGTAGGCCAATCCATACAGGTCGGTTGGACCCGCCAAGGAGGCGACCGCCTTTATTTTTCTGCTGCTGTTCCGGGTGTAACTGAGGGCCAGTGAAAGATGTCCGCCAGCACTGTGTCCGACCAGGTAAATTTTTTGATTGCTGAAGGTGTAATAGGTCGAGTTCCGAAAACAATATTGAATGGCACTGTCTAGGTCATCCAGCTGCATCTTGTAGTTATCCGGATTGTTGGTTGTTAGCCGATAGTTCACGTTGGCCACAGCAAATCCTCGTTGACGAAGACCATTTAGCAGAAACTGCAATTCTGATTTATCGCCGATTACCCATCCACCTCCATGAACCACTACTACCAAAGGCGTTTGAGCATTTCTATTGCCGGGCAGACCCAAGTTCAATTTTTGCGACGGATCATTGCCGTACGACAGATCGTTCAGAATGGTATCTACCAGCGGAAAGGTGCCGTTAGGGGTTGGGTTGTCAGGTCGACAACTCGCCAAAAATAACAGGGAGAGTAGAGATGTAATCAGCCTGCGCATGAGGTGGAATTGAACGGAAAAATTAAGTATAAATCCGTCCGCAGAACATTAAAATTTTACATCCTGGGTTTCCAGGGAATTTCAGGAATATTCAGTTGTTGCCCGATATAACGCGACAGCACAAAAAGATAATCGCTCAGGCGATTCAGGTATTGGATAATTAACGGGGCTACTTCTTCTCCTTCCAACTCCAGGCGTACACAATGCCGCTCGGTTCTTCTGCACACGCAACGGGCAATGTGCAGATGCGACAAAGTGGGATGACCCCCAGGGAGAATGAAGTTTTTCATCGGGGGCAATTGATCTGTCATCCGATCAATCGCTTCCTCCAACAAACTGATATCAGTTGTTTTCAGATCGGGCAACTTCATGCCGGGTTCTTTCACTGGATCGCAGGCCAAGGCCGAGCCAATGGTGAACAGGCGGTCTTGTACTTCACGCAAGGTTTGCTGGCTGGAGGCATCCTCCAGCAGATCGATGCAAAGGCCCAAATAGGAATTCAATTCATCCACTGTTCCGTATGCTTCAATGCGCAGGTGCGATTTAGGCACTTTGGTTCCGCCGATCAGCGAAGTAGTGCCTGTATCACCCGTTTTTGTATAGATCTTAAGGGCCATTTAACTGCTTATAGAGAGACTAACAATGTGGGTCGAGGAAGGTTTGGCAAACCTCAGGCAAAAATTTGTCTGGGCTGATTTTGTTTGTCGCTTTCGATTACGCCATCACGCAAGCGAACCACCCGGCGGGCGTGGTTGGCAATATCCTCTTCATGTGTAACGATCACGATGGTGTTGCCCCGGCTGTGGATCTGATCGAAGATCTCCATGATCTCATAGGAAGTTTTGGTATCAAGGTTTCCGGTGGGTTCGTCGGCCAAGATCAGCGAAGGATTGTTGACCAAGGCACGGGCAATGGCCACGCGCTGGCACTGCCCACCCGACAATTCATTGGGCTTGTGGTGGCTTCTGTCGGTCAGACTCACCAACTCAAGCATGGCCATCGCCTGCTCTGTCCGTTCTTTCTTTTTCATGCCGGCATACACCAAGGGCAGCGCAACATTCTCAACAGCCGTCAAGCGTGGTAACAAATTGAATTGCTGAAAAACGAATCCGATCTCTTTGTTGCGAACTTCAGCCAAATCATCGTCTTTCATCTGGCTCACATCTTGGCTGTTCAGGACGTATTGTCCGCCCGAGGGTGTATCCAAACATCCGATGATGTTCATCAATGTACTTTTCCCCGAACCGGAGGGTCCCATCAGTGCCACGTACTCATTTCTGTTGATGAGCAAGGAGAGACCTTTCAATACTTGCAGTTCATGCTTTCCCATGAAGTAGCTTTTTTCGATCTGATTCAACCGGATGATCTCGTTTGACATGATAGGAATAGTTCGGTTTTTTACGCGCGCGTTTTCCGAGTGTCAAAGATAAACTCAACTGAGCACTTCTTCTTACCTTAGCCGCCTATGTCCACGATCCAACCTATTGTGATGAGTGGCATCCGTCCAACCGGATATCTCCACCTCGGCAATTATTTCGGCGCGCTGCGCAATTATGTGCGGATGCAGGACGAATATCCCTGCTTTTTCATGGTCGCCGACCTGCATTCTCTTACTACGCACCCCGATACCCGCACCTTGCGCGAAAGTGTAAAACGGGTGCTGGCCGAAAACATCGCCTGCGGATTGGATCCGGAGAAAGTAGCCCTCTACTGTCAGAGCCATGTGCCCGAAACGGCTGAATTATATCTCTATCTGAACATGCTGGCCTACAAAGGGGAGTTGGAAAAGACAACCACTTTTAAGGATAAGGCACGTCTTCAACCCGATAACATCAATGCCGGCTTGCTTACCTATCCGGTTTTACAAACGGCCGATATCCTCCTGCACCGGGCCCATCTGGTTCCGGTTGGAAAAGATCAGGAGCAGCATTTGGAGATGGCCCGCAATTTTGCCCAGCGCTTTAATCATCGTTATGGGGATGTTTTTCCGGAGCCTCAGGCCTTCAATTACGGGCAGGATTTGGTGAAGGTGCCCAGTTTGGATGGTGCCGGCAAGATGAGTAAAAGCGAAAATCAAAATGCAACCCTGTATTTGGCAGATGACGATGAGGCGATCCGTAAAAAATTGATGAAGGCCAAAACAGATGCTGGTCCCACCGAACCCAACCAGCCCAAACCCGATTACATCGATAATCTTTTTTCACTGATG
>CAYYXC010000118.1:0-4446 GCA_964475505.1 uncultured Chitinophaga sp. | reverse complement strand
GCCGACCCTCTGCTTGTAAGGCAGATGCTCTGAACCAGCTGAGCTAAGCTCCCGATTGGGGATTGCAAAGATAAGGGTGTCGGGATTCTTTTGCAAATTTTCAGGCTTCTAAGGTAATTTTGCGTCATGAGCCATTTATGGGATCAACGCACAGCTGACCAAACGGAGAGCCTGGTTGAAACCCGGGAGGAGCCTCCCTGTCAACTTGTTGTCTGGAACGATGAAGTCAACACGTTCGACTGGGTAATTCAGACTTTGGTGAAGATCTGCGGACACACCCTGGAGCAAGCCGAGCAGTGTGCTTACCTGATTCATTTTGGCGGGAAACACGCTGTCAAAAAAGGATTTTACAAAGATCTGAAACCTGCCTGCGAGGCCATCTTAGATCGCGGTATTCAGGCTACCATCGAATTTTCAGAAAATTAATGGAGGCTTAAAATCGGGTCGATAAATACTGGGGCAACATATTTCGCCACGTATCCCAATCATGTGCCCATTCAGATCCCCAAAGATCTAATTCGTAATGAATTCCTTTATCGTACAATAACCTGGCAAACCGGCCAGCGGCACCCGGATCCTCGTAGGCCCCTTTTCCACTGAGTAAGTGAATGTGCCGGCTCTCCCGAATTTTCTCCAGTATAGAATGATCGGTAAGGTTGGAGAGATAGTGCATTGGACTATTGAAATAAACATCGTCATCAACATCGCCCTTTGTCTATTCCGTCAAATCATACACCCCGCTCATGGCAATGACACCTTGGATCAGATCGGGGCGTTTAAAAAAAAGATTCATGCTGTGTAAGGCACCAAAAGAAGCACCGCAGGTGATAATGGGCGTTTCTGGACTGGTATGCGTTCGAATGAAAGGGATCACTTCATGAAAGACGTAATCGTTCCACTGCTGATGACGGATGGCCTTGAGGCGGGGATCCATATGCGAATTCATCCAACTCTCCTGATTGATGCTGTCGATGGAAAACACCTTAAGTTGCCCACCCGCTACATGCGGCTTCACCGCATCGATGAGTTGAAAGCGTTCATATTCGAGATAATCGGCTGCAGCCGTTGGAATCAACAAAAGGGCAAAACCATAATGCCCATACATGGCAATGGGCATCTCCTTATGTAAGGATGGACTGTACCAATTCGAAAGGACTCTGTCCATAGAAACCCGTTTGAACGAAAATAAGGTAAATTTGCCCCCTCATGGAGCCTGGCAAACACTTCGACCACACTGCTGCCGAATCCCATTGGTACAACCATTGGCTCGAGCAAAAATATTTTGAAAGCACCCCCGATGAGCGGGAGCCATATACCATCGTCATTCCGCCGCCCAACGTAACCGGCGTATTGCACATGGGTCACTGCCTGAATAACACGATTCAGGATGTGCTGATCCGTCGTGCGCGCTTGCAAGGATACAATGCTTGCTGGGTGCCCGGAACCGACCACGCATCCATCGCCACCGAAGCCAAAGTAGTACAGATGCTACGCGAACGGGGCATTCAAAAATCTACTCTCTCCCGAGACGAGTTTCTGAAATACGCTTGGGAATGGAAAGAGAAGTATGGTGGAATCATCTTGCAGCAATTGAAGAAACTGGGTTGTAGCCTGGACTGGTCCAGAACACATTTTACGATGGACCCAGACTACTACCGCTCTGTCATTGGCGTTTTCAATGACTTGTATGACAAAGGCTGCATCTATCGTGGCAAGCGGATGATCCACTGGGATCCCAAAGCAAAAACTGCCTTAAGCGATGAGGAAGTGATCCGCAAACAAACCAACCAGAAGCTATATCACATTCGCTATAAACTGGATCTTCCGGAAGAGGCATTTATCACCGTGGCTACGGTTCGACCTGAAACCATCATGGGCGATACAGCCATCTGCGTAAATCCAAACGACGATCGATACAAACACCTGCACGGAAAATTCGCCTTTGTGCCACTCATCGGTCGACGGATTCCCATCATCGCAGATGAATATGTGGAGATGGAATTTGGTACCGGATGTTTGAAAGTAACCCCGGCGCATGATCCGAACGATTACCAACTCGGACAAAAACATCAGCTGGAGGTTATTGATGTTTTCAATGAAGATGGAACACTGAGCGCTGATGCCTTGATACATGTGGGAATGGATCGCTTTGATGCAAGGAAAAAAATTGCGGCAGAGCTGGAGGAAAAAGGACACCTCGTCAAAACGGAGGAGTATACCAGTGAAGTTGGATACAGCGAGCGAACCGATGCGGTCGTGGAGCCCCGCCTCTCCTTGCAATGGTGGGTGGATATGAAAAAGATTGCCGGTCCTGCCCTTTCCGCTGTGCAAGAAGAAGAGATACAATTCTACCCGGGCAAATTCAAGAATTTGTACCGGCATTGGATGGAAAACATCAAAGACTGGTGTATCTCTCGTCAACTTTGGTGGGGACACCGCATTCCTGCCTGGTACGACGAGCAAGGAAATGTGGTTGTGGCACACGATGAAAAAGAGGCAGCATCTAAATACGAAAAGCAATTTGGCAAGTCGACCAGGTTAAGACAGGATGAGGACTGTCTGGATACTTGGTTCTCCAGTTGGCTCTGGCCCATCGAGGTATTCAAGGGGTATAGCCAACCCGGTAACCCCGAGATCAAATACTACTACCCTACACAAACCTTGGTAACCGCTCCGGAGATCATATTCTTCTGGGTGGCCAGGATGATCATGGCCGGTTTTGAATACCAGCAAATCAAGCCTTTTGAGCAGGTTTATTTTACGGGCATTGTACGTGATAAGTTGGGCCGTAAAATGAGCAAGAGCTTAGGCAACTCCCCTGACCTGTTAGCTCTCATCAATCAATATGGAGCAGATGCCGTTCGGTTCGGCATTCTGATCGCTTCCCCTGCCGGAAATGACCTTTTATGGGATGAATCCACCAACGAACAAGGATCGCATTTCAACAACAAGCTTTGTAATGCCATGCGGTTGGTAAAAATGTGGGAGCCTCGCGTAAAAGACGGTGAGGGCGACGAATCAAGTTTTGCCCGCAATTGGTTCCGAAATAGATTGGCAGAGGTTCGAAACGAACTGGATGTACAATTCAAAGAATTCCGGTTGAGTGAAGCCTTGAAAACGATTTATTCACTGATATGGGATGATTTCTGCAGTTGGTACCTGGAGTGGGTGAAACCCGGTTTTGAGCAACCTATGCATCGTGCCGTTTATGAAGACACCATCTCCTTCTTCGACGAGTTGCTTCAGTTGCTGCATCCTTTCATGCCGTTTATCACAGAAGAGATCTACCACCAACTAAAAAAGCGGGAAACCGATCTCACTAATTCTCGGTTCCAAGTTATTGCTGCCGCAGATCAAAACATTCTGCAGTCCGGACTCCGAATCAAAGGAGCGATCACTGCCATCCGGGATGCCCGTACGCGAAATCAGCTCAAACCAAAGGACCCAATTCAATTATTCGTTCAAACCAAAGAAGCCGAGGCCTACAGATCTGCCCTGTCCTTATTGCAAAAACAAATCAATGCAGATAGCATCGAGTTTGTGCAGGAGGCCGTGAGCAAGTCCATCAATTTGGTGGTAGACCAGGACCGACTCTATTTGGTTTCACAAAACGAAGCACATGCAGATAACCAACGGGCACAACTACTAAAGGATCTGGAATACTTGAAAGGGTTCTTGGTTTCAGTTGATAAGAAATTAAGCAACGAACGTTTCGTACAAAATGCAAAACCAGCAGTGATCGATGCGGAACGGAAGAAAAAAGCCGATGCTGAATCCAAGATCCAAGCCATCGAGGAAGCCCTCCAAAGTTTGTGAGCATCCAAGTTTCATACCGTATGCGCTTCTTGGGCCTCTGCTGCCTCCTTGCCTTTTCTTCTCTAATGCCATCCACCAGTTGGGCACAAGCAAAATGGGAAAGGGAGTGGTTGCATCAATTGGCCAATAATCGCACTGCCGGGAAAAATGCGTTTTACAGTACTATTTCAGATATGAACAGCCCCGTCGTATTGGGTGTTCCACTGGGGTGGGCCGCATGGGGACTCATCAAAAAAGATGCGGAGATGAGTTTACAAAGCCTGAACTGGGTAGCCGCACAATTGGTCAACGGAGTGTTGACTTACTCTCTGAAGGCAAGCATCAACCGCCCCCGACCGGCCATATCAGATCCGACGCTGGTCGCGCTCGAAAATGCAAAAAGATTTTCCTTCCCCTCCGGACATACCTCCTCCGCGTTTGCACTGGCAACATCCATCAGTTTAACGCATCCCAAATGGTATGTGATCGCACCCTCATACCTCTATGCATCCCTGGTTGGATATTCGAGGTGTTATTTGGGAGTGCATTATCCGAGTGATGTGGTAGCCGGCGCCTTTGTAGGTGCTGCCAGTGCTTGGGCAACCCGAAAGGCAGATAAATGGTTGCATCAATCAAAAGCAAAGAAAAAAC
>CAYYXC010000117.1:0-4520 GCA_964475505.1 uncultured Chitinophaga sp. | reverse complement strand
AGTAGCCTACATGATCTCATTGGTGGTACTGGCATTAGGCGTTGCTTCCTATTTCAACGGATTTGACCAGGGGGTTGAATTTGCCGGTGGTCGCAGTTACGTAGTTAAATTCGACCAGAAAGTAGATGTGGAGGCGGTTCGATCAGACCTTAAGCAAATATTCGAAGGCGAAAACCCCATCATCAAAACGATCGGCGACAACTCAACCCTTGACATCACCACTGCTTATCTGATCAAGGACAATACAGCAGAAGTAGATGCAAGAGTGGAAGGGAAGCTTTTCGAAGGATTGAAAAAATACCTGCCTGCCGGAATGACCAAAGAGCAATTTGAATCCGGCACCGGCAACTTAGGTAAGCAGGCTTCCAAGAAAGTGCTGCCAACCATATCAGATGACCTCAAGAAAGGGGCCGTGCAGGCGACCTTCTTTGCTCTCATTGTGATCTTCCTTTACATCTTCCTTCGTTTCCGTGACTGGCGCTACTCTTTCGGAACGATCGCAGCCTTGTTCCATGACGTATTGGTCACTTTGATCGTATTCTCGTTTGCCCGATCCGTTGTGCCCTTCCCACTCGAGATCGACCAGCATTTCATTGCGGCGATCCTGACGGTAATTGGATTCTCCATGAATGACACGGTGATCGTATTTGACCGTATCCGTGAAGACAGCCGGATCAGTCCCACCGCCCCCCGTGCTGAGGTGATCAACCGCGCGATCAATGAAACGTTGAGTCGTACCATCATGACCTCCCTCACTGTGTTCCTGACCATCCTGATCCTGTTCCTGGTTGGTGGCGAGGTGACCAAAGGATTTGCCTTCGCTATGTTGATCGGTGTGATCACCGGTGTTTACTCCTCCGTATTTGTGGCGGCCCCTATCTTAGTTGACTTGGGTGGCAAACGCCCGCTGGGAAAATCAGCTGACAAGAGTTAAATCGAACTCAATCAAATAGAAAAGCCCCGGAAATCCGGGGCTTTTTTTATACTCAGATAAAAATTTATATCAAACCGCAAAAGAGGTTCCGCAGCCGCAAGTGGAGATGGCATTGGGATTTGAGAAAGTAAATCCGCGGTTATTCAATCCTTCCTGCCAATCTACCTCCATGCCAAAAAGATAAAGCTGATGAGGTTTCTCCATGATGCAGGGAATTTCCTCGACCGTAAAATGAATATCGTTCTCCTTGGGGTGATCGAATCCCAGCACATAGGACATGCCGGAGCAACCGCCTCCTTTTACACCCAAACGCAGTGATTGGGTGGCGTCAAACCCGGGCTCGGTCATCAATCGTTTGATTTCGCGGATGGCTCCCGCGGTCAGGCGCACTGGCGCTGTATCGGTCATCGTTTCCATGAGGCAAAGTTAATCGATCCATATACTTGCCGTTCGGCGTACTTTTGTTAATCCTTTCTTATGAATGATAATGTCCTACTAATCATACTCTCCTCGGTGGCGCTGGTATTCAGTCTGCTGGCCTTTCTGAACCGAAACCGCCCGGCCCCCAGTGCCTCATCCTCCCTGGATACCAAAGCCCTTCGGCTGCAGGCCTATGAGCGTCTGGTGCTGCCTTGCCCAACCTGATCTCCCGGCTCTCTCAACCCGGTCTATCAGGCACCGAAATGAAAATGTTACTTCTGGAAAACATCAAGCAAGAGTTTGATTACAACAGCACGCAACAATTGTATGTATCCGACATCGCGTGGGATTCTATCCGTAACCTGAAAGAACAAAACATCGCCTTGATCCACCAGGTATCCGCCGCCTTGCCTGCCGAAGCGAGCGGATCGGAGTTGTGCAAGCGACTACTGGAACTGATCATGCAACAAACCGGCACTCCCCTGCAGGAAATCGTTACAAAAACATTGAATCAGGAAGCCAAAACACTGATGAAGTGATGGAAAACCCCTCCCAAAAATTCACTGACTCCGGTATAGAGATCAAGCCGGTCTATCAGGCATCGGATCGCCCGAATACTGAACCGGAATTACCCGGACAATTCCCCTACACCAGAGGCATACAACCCGATATGTATCGGGGGAAACGGTGGACCATGCGTCAGTATGCCGGATTTTCCACGGCAGAGGCTAGCAATGAGCGTTATCACTATTTGCTGAAGCAAGGTGTGAGCGGACTCAGCGTGGCCTTCGATCTCCCCACTCAAATTGGATACGACAGCGATCACCCGCTGGCCGATGGAGAAGTTGGTAAAGTGGGCGTGGCCATTGATTCAATCGAGGACATTCGTCGGCTTTTCAAAGGCATTCCATTAGAAACCGTGAGTACCTCCATGACCATCAACTCTACGGGTTTCATTTTACTGTCGCTGTACGCAGCAGTTGCCAAAGAACAAGGAGCCGATATCAAAAAATTAAGTGGCACCATTCAGAACGACATTTTAAAAGAGTATGCGGCACGCGGTACTTATATCTATCCGCCCCGCCCCTCCATGCGCATCATCACCGACATATTTGAATGGTGCAGCAAGGAGATGCCTAAGTGGAACACGATCTCCATCTCCGGTTATCACATCCGGGAAGCGGGCAGTACAGCCGCGCAGGAAATCGCCTTCACACTCAGCAACGGGAAAGCTTATGTGCAAGCCGCTTTGGAAAAAGGACTTGACATCAATGTATTCGGAAAGCGATTGTCCTTTTTCTTCAATGCACACAATAATCTTTTTGAAGAGGTGGCCAAATTTCGGGCAGCACGCAGAATATGGGCTCGTTTGATGCGTTCACTGGGTGCTACCGATGAGAAAGCATGCATGCTCCGTTTCCACACTCAAACCGGAGGCAGCACGCTCACGGCGCAACAACCGCTTAACAATATTTCGCGCGTAACCATTCAAACACTGGCTGCTGTATTGGGCGGCACTCAATCCCTCCACACAAACGGATACGATGAAGCGCTTGGACTACCCACCGAGGAGGCTGCTCGCATAGCGCTTCGCACGCAACAGATCGTTGCCTTCGAGAGCGGGGTGGCCGAAACGGCCGATCCGCTGGCAGGATCCTATTTCATTGAATCGCTCACCGATGAGATGGAGGCAAAAGCACTTGCATGGATGAAGCAGGTCGATGAAATGGGGGGAAGCGTATCAGCCATTGAGCAGGAATATATGCAACGAGAGATCGCGCGCAGCGCTTATGCCTACCAACGAAACGTGGAATCAAAAGAGCAGATCGTTGTGGGTCAAAATGCCTACACCATTGAAGAGCCGCTGAATACGCCCATCTTAAAAATAGACGACTCCATTCGCCAGCTGCAAACCGAAAGACTATCCACGCTTCGCCAAAATAGAGATGCAAATAAAGTTGCCGTCAGTTTAGAATCGATCCGTGATAAAGCGGTCACCGGCGAGAATTTAATGCCCTCCGTATTAGAAGCGGTAGAGCAGCATTGCACCCTCGGAGAGATATCAGATGTGTTGAGAGGCGTGTTCGGAGAACACAAATAATAAATCGATTATCCTTTCTTCGATTCTTTGGCCCAGGTGTCTTTGAGTCCAACTGTTTTGTTGAAGACCCATTTACCCGAAGTGCTGTCTTTATCCATCACGAAATAACCCAGTCGCAAAAACTGGAATCGATCGGCCAGATTAGATTCTGCCAATGCGGGCTCGGCATAAGCGGTTTGTACCACCTGCAGAGATTGAGGATTTAGAAAGGATTTGAAATCGGCTTCGCTATCCGTTGGATCTTCTACAGAGAACAGGCGATCGTACAGGCGGAGTTCAACAGGAATGGCCTGTGCACGGCTCACCCAATGCAAGGTTCCTTTCACAGATATACCACTGGTGTCGGAGCCGCTTTTGCTTTCAGGGATATATGTACACTTCAACTCGATCACCTCTCCCCGTTCGTCTTTGATGACTTCATCGCAACGGATGATGTAGGCACTTTTCAAGCGCACCATTTGTCCGGGCGCCAATCGAAAATATTTTTTCGGCGGATTCTCCATGAAGTCGGAGCGCTCGATCAATACTTGATTCGAAAACGGTAAAGGTCGTGTGCCTGCGGTATCAGACTCCGGATTGTTCTCGCTGTTTAACCACTCCACTTCACCGGAGTGATTGGTAATGGTAACCAGCAGCGGATCCATCACGACCATTCTTCTGAGTGCGATCTTATTCAGATGTTCGCGCACACAGAATTCCAGCAGACCAACATCCACAAGGTTTTCTCTTTTTGCCACCCCGATCCGATCGCAAAACTCTCGGATACTATCGGGGGTATAACCGCGACGGCGAAGACCGCTGATGGTTGGCATACGCGGATCGTCCCATCCGGTCACATGTCCCTCTTGCACCAACTGCAATAATTTTCGTTTGCTGGTGACGGTATAGTTGATGTTGCGACGGGCGAATTCGTATTGATGCGAGGGATAGATCTCCAATTTTTCGATCAGCCAATCGTACAGTTCGCGATGCGGCACGAACTCAAGGGGACAGATAGAATGCGTGGTTTGCTCGATCGAATCACTTTGCCCGTGCGCAAAATCATACATGGGATAAATGGCCCCT
>CAYYXC010000116.1:0-4526 GCA_964475505.1 uncultured Chitinophaga sp. | reverse complement strand
TGGACTGGTCAGATCCGTTTCATAGAAAGGCGGATTTGAAATGATGAGGTCATAGGGTTGATCAGCAGTAAAATCTCTTATATCTGTTTGCAACACACGCACCTGATCTGGCCAGGGGGATAATTGAATGTTTTCGGCAGCTTGTTTTGCCGCGGGCTCGTCGATCTCAATGGCCGTGATGGGTTTTCCTGTATGCATTTGTGCCACCATCAAACTCAGTAAGCCTGTACCGGTTCCAATATCGAGGATCTGATTGACCAGAAAATTGTCTTCCACCGATCTTGCTGCAACCCAGGCGCCAAACAAGCATGCATCTGTTGAAACTTTCATCGCGCAGGCATCCTGCTCGACCCGAAATGATTTGAATTGGAAAAATGTATTTGCCATGTTAAGCACTGCGGGCCTCGGAACGAATGTTCAGGTCCGAGAACGCACCGGCTAAAAATTTATAGTAGCCGGTGATCGCGATCATCCCGGCGTTGTCTGTGCAATATTGAAACGCAGGGAGATAAGTATTCCATTGATATTTTTTGCCGTATTCCTCCAAGTCATTACGCAGTCCGCTATTAGCTGATACGCCCCCGGCAATACAGATCTCACGAATGCCTGTTTCCAAGCTCGCTACTTTGAGTTTGTTCAGCAGTATTTCTACGATGCGCTTTTGAACCGAAGCGCAGATATCGTTCAGGTTTGCCTCTATGAATTGTTTTCTCTCTGCCTCGCTAGCTGTTTGATCCGGTTTGTATTGAAGGCTCTTTCCGGCATTTTGTAAAAAATAAAGGATCGATGTTTTGAGTCCACTGAAACTAAAATTCAGTCCTTCAATTTTTGGTTCAGGAAAATGAAATTTCGTCGGATCGCCCAATTGTGCATACTGATCGATGCGTGGTCCGCCCGGATAGGGAATGCCCAATAATTTGGCTGTTTTGTCAAACGCTTCTCCAGCAGCATCATCGATCGTTTCTCCAATGACGCGCATTTCTGTGGGGGATTCGCACAAAACGATCTGCGTGTGACCTCCGCTAACGGTAAGGCATAGAAATGGAAAGCGGGGTCGGGGTTCTTCGATCAAATTGGCCAGTACATGCGCTTCCATGTGATGCACGGCGATCAACGGAATATTCAGGCTCATCGCCAAAGACTTTGCAAATTGTCCACCCACCAGCAGCGATCCGATCAGTCCGGGCGATTGCGTGAATGCGATCGCATCCAGTTCGCGAAGCGCAATACCCGCTGTTTTCAGCGCCGTATCCACGACCGGAACGATGTTTTGCATGTGCGCCCGAGAAGCCAGTTCAGGAACAACACCTCCATATTTTTCGTGTACAGTTTGGTTGGCGATGTAATTCGATAGCATGATGCCATCCCTACAAACGGCTGCAGCGGTTTCATCGCAAGAGGATTCTATGGCCAGAATACAGGGCATATTATTTGCTGCGGATGGCCACTACCGGATCCAGCCGCGCAGCTTGTCGAGCTGGAATATAACCAGCAAGGATGCCCACGACCACACAAAGCAGAATGGCCAGCATCATATTTCCAAAAGAGATGAATACGGGGAAATTCAGTACCTGTGTCAGTACTTGTGTTAATGCAAACACGAGTGTAAGACCTATCAGTCCCCCGATCACACAGAGGAAGGCGGACTCTAATAAAAATTCGGTAAGGATAACGCTTCCCTTTGCACCGATCGCTTTTTTCAGTCCGATTTGGCTGGTTCGTTCCCGAACGGATACGAACATGATATTTGCTACACCGAATGTGCCAACGATCAGTGACAGGATAGCGATTGCCCAACCGCCAAGATTCAGATTGACAAAAATGTCGCTTACTGCCGTGCTGAAATCATTTATGTCGTTCAAGGAGAAATTATCTTCCTGTGTGGGGCTAAGCTTTCGCAGCCCACGCATGGTGCTCATCAAATCGTCTTTTAGTTGTTTGCTGGATACATAATCCTGACCTTGTACCATGATCACTGGGTCAGCTCGTCTGCCATCCATAATGTTACGCGCCATGCGATACGAAGTGATCATGCATTGATCAAACTGCCATCCGCCGATGATGGTGTTACCTTGCTTTTTGATTACACCGGCTACGGTGAATTTTTTGCCTCGGGTTTGGATAAGTTTTCCCAGCGCTGCTTCCTGGCTGCCGAAGAATTCATCGGCTACCTGATATCCGATCACGGCTACGGGACTTCCGGATTGAAATTCCGATTCGGATAAATATCGACCGTATGCGATATCCACGGGCTGTATCTCACTAAATTCTTCCGACACGCCATGCAGTATGATGTTGGAGAGTTGATTTCCTTGGTATTCGATCTTGTCCTGCGCACTGATCTTAAAGGCTACGAATTTGGCGGAAGGCGTGCGGGGCTTGATGCCCACCATATCCTCGTATCGAGGAGAGGGGCGGTTTACGAATTTCCACCAGGGATAATTCGGTCCTCCGCTATAATCCCATTTGTCGATGTAGATGGTGTTCGTTCCCAGTGATTTTACCTCGTTCTGAATGTTTTGCTCGAGACTATTGACGGTAGCAAGTACACTGATGATACAAAAAATACCAAACGTCACTCCCAGCAAAGAGAGGAATGTGCGCAGCTTGTTCTTCCAAAGTTCTTGAATGGCCATCAGAAAGCTGCTGGCGACAATTTCAATCGTACGACGAAGCATAGGGCAAAATTACCGAATGGAAATGGCTTTCGGGAAGGATTCTATTACCTTTGCGGCCGTCCATGAAGTACAGTTCAGAAATCGAAAGACGACGCAGTTTTGCGATCATTTCCCACCCCGATGCCGGTAAGACTACTCTGACCGAGAAATTCCTGCTTTTCGGGGGAGCCATCCAAGTGGCCGGGGCGGTGAAAAGCAATAAAATCAAGAAGCACGCGACCAGTGATTTCATGGAGATCGAGCGTCAGCGGGGAATCTCCGTGGCTACCTCCGTTATGAGCTTCGAGTACAAAGACACGCTTATCAACCTGCTGGATACGCCTGGACACAAGGATTTTGCGGAGGACACTTACCGAACACTGACGGCGGTTGACAGTGTGATCCTGGTGGTAGACAGTGTAAATGGGGTTGAGGAGCAGACCCGACGCCTGATGGAGGTTTGCCGCATGCGCGATACGCCTGTCATCGTGTTTGTGAATAAAATGGACCGGGACGGCAAGAATCGGTTTGACCTCTTGGAAGAGATCGAGAAAGAACTCAGAATACAACTGCACCCGATGACCTGGCCCATCAACAGCGGCAAGGACTTCAAAGGCGTGTACAACCTCGATGCACAAAGTTTATTACTGTTCAGTCCCAATACCAAGGCGGATGCGGACGGACTTTCCATCACGGATTTATCCGATTCATTGCTGGATAAGAAGTTAGGTGATCGAGATGCCGCCCAACTGCGGGAGGATGTGGAACTGGTAGAGGCAGTGCATGGAAAGCTGAATGTTTCGGCTTACCTAGCCGGAGAAGTGGCACCGGTTTTTTTCGGATCAGCCATTAACAACTTTGGTGTAAAAGAAATGCTGGATACGTTTATTCGAATCGCTCCTCCACCGCGTCCAAGGGTCACCACCACTCGAAAAGTAGATGCGCAAGAGGATAAATTCAGTGGATTTGTATTCAAAATTCACGCCAACCTGGATCCCAAGCACCGCGATCGCATTGCCTTTCTGCGCGTTTGCTCGGGGAAATTTGAACGAAACAAATACTATCATCATGTACGCCTCGATAAGGACGTACGCTTCAGCAATCCATATTCTTTCCTCGCCCGGGAGAAGAGTGTGATCGAAGATGCCTATTCAGGCGATGTCGTGGGGCTGTTCGATACGGGTAATTTTAAAATTGGAGACACCCTCACTGAGGGGGAAGATTTCTTTTTCACCGGTATTCCCTCTTTTTCACCGGAGATATTCAAAGAGGTGGTGAATAAGGATCCCATGAAGACCAAGCAATTAGAGAAAGGATTGATGCAGTTGACCGATGAAGGGGTTGCTCAGTTGTTTACACAGTACGGTGGAACAAAGAAAATCATCGGATGCGTGGGGGAACTTCAATTTGAGGTGATTCAATACCGGCTCTTACACGAGTATGGCGCCTCCGTAACTTTTAACGCCATGCCCTTTTATAAAGCCTGTTGGTTGACATCAGAGCAGCCAACCAAACTGGAGGAGTTCATGCGGTTTCGGCAGACGAACATTGCGGCGGACAAAGATGGGCAGCCCGTTTATCTGGCACAGAGCGAATGGTTTTTGAATACGGAGATAACCAACCATCCGGATGTGAAATTTCACTTTACCTCTGAGATTCACCAGTAATCAGCGCCGGGGGATCATGCCAGTGTAATTGTGTGGCGTGATGGCTTTTAGTTCCTTTTTTACTTTATCCGATACCTTAAGTCGGTCGATGAATTTGTGTAAGGTTTTCTGATCGATCGGTCCTTTACCACGCGTGAGTTCCTTGAGCGTTTCGTAGGGTTTCGGGTAATTTTCTCGGCGAAGGATGGTTTGAATGGCCTCT
>CAYYXC010000115.1:3013-4619 GCA_964475505.1 uncultured Chitinophaga sp. | reverse complement strand
TTTGGCTCGATTATCGTAACGGGAATGAATATCCTACCAAAGACTAAAGACCATACGCTAAAGACCGGAACAGTCTTTGGTCTTTGGCGATTAGTCTTTGGCTCGATTATCTTAACGTGAATGAATATCCTTCCAAAGACTAAAGACCACAAGCTAAAGACCCTAATTGTCTTTGGTCTTTGGCGGTTGGTCTTTGGCTCGATTCTCGTAACGGGAATGAATATCCTACCAAAGACTAAAGACCATAAGCTAAAGACCCTAGTTGTCTTTGGTCTTTGGCAATTGGTCTTTGGCTCGATTGTCGCAACGGGAATGAATATCCTACCAAAGACTAAAGACCATACGCTAAAGACCGGAATAGTTTTTGCTTTTCCCGCCGCATTTTCTTCCGCCAGCGAAAGAAAATTCCGAACCTTGTCCTTAACATTCCTTTTCCATTTTCTTCCCAATTTCGATACCATCAGCCGCCCACACTTTGCGTACCTTTACACCAATGACGATTAAGCGGCTCCTCTTAATTCCCCTAATCCTCCCCTTACTGCCACTCAACGCACAACAAACCCTGCGGGTGGATAGCTTTCCTGTTCATATATTGAATGAAATCGTTGTCACCGGCACCAAAACGCTGAAGCGAAAAACAGAAACACCCATCATCGTCAATATCCTCAACGGCAAAACACTGAACAACCTGCAGGCCTGCAACCTCTCCGACGGTCTTAAATTCCAGCCCGGACTCCGCATTGAAACCAATTGCCAAACCTGCAACTATACCCAGCTGCGCATGAATGGTCTGCAAGGCGGCTATTCTCAGATACTGGTAAATGGTCGTCCCATCTTTAGCGCCCTCATGGGTCTGTATGGCATGGAACAATTGCCGGTGAACATGATCGAACGGGTCGAAGTGGTGCGTGGTGGCGGATCCTCACTGTATGGCTCCAGTGCCATCGGCGGTACTGTGAATGTTATTACCCGCCTGCCTTCCAAAAATGACTTCGACATCAACAGCTTTGTACAGCAAACCGGATCACATACCACTGACTTCAACCTGAATGCCAATGCCAGCGTGGTAGCAGAAAATAAGAAATCGGGCATCACCTTGTTCATGCACCACCGCAACCGGGATTATTTCGATGCCAATGGAGATAATTTTTCCGAGGCACCTATGTTGTTGAATCGATCTGTTGGTTTTACTTCATTCCTCCGTCCTTCCGAGAATGAGAAGATCGAATTCTCGATGAGCTACCTGAATGAATATCGCCGTGGCGGTGAAATGCTGAACAAGCCGGTATTTCTAACTGCCCAGGCGGAAGAACGTCGCCATCGAGTGGGTATGGGCAACATCGACTACCAATTGAATTTTAATGAAAAAAGCTCTTCCCTGATCTTGTATGGCGCCTTTCAGGTAACTGACCGCACCCATTATACAGGTATCTTCCCCGATAGTGCAGCAGACGTCAACCTGCATTTGCAACAGCCGCCCTATGGTGTCTCAGATGCCGCTTCCTGGCAGGCTGGTTTTCAGCTCAACCATGCCTTGTCCAATTTCTTTGGCCGCAGAAATGTGTTGACAGTCGGGAGTGAATATTTATCCGACCGCATACATGAT
>CAYYXC010000115.1:0-2913 GCA_964475505.1 uncultured Chitinophaga sp. | reverse complement strand
CCGCAGGCATTTGATACGGATCTGCACATTGCCTTTGCCGGAGGCGGGGTGTCGCGTGTCAGATTAGACCCACAGTTGAATGAAGAGCGTTCACAGAGTTGGAGTGCCTCCGTGAATTATGACAAGGCGGTAGAAGATTGGGTGGCCGGATTTACGGTGGAGGCCTTTCTCACGCGCTTGAGGAATGCCTTTGTGCTGGAGCACCGCGGTGCGGATGCTTTTGGAGAAATTTTTGAGAAGACCAATGGCCGCAGTGCGGTGGTGCAAGGTGTCACTTTAGAGCTGCGGGGCAATTACAAAAGATGGGCTCAATTGGAGGCCGGGTGGACAGTCCAGCGCAGTCGTTTTGGTGAGCCGGTGGAATATTTGCAGGGGTTAGCACCGGAACGAATTTTTCTACGCACACCTGATAGTTATGGATACGGAAATCTTACAGTGACACCTATCGAAAGTAAGTGGAGCATCAATGCCAATGCGGTCTATACCGGCACCATGCGGGTAGCGCACATAGGAGGAGCGGACAACAATCCGACAGACAGATTGGTGCAAACGCCAACTTTTACAGAGCTCAGTCTTCGGGTAGCCAGAACATTTGATTTGTCTTTACTCAAGAGCAAGTTGGAAGTATACATGGGCTGTAAGAATGTTTTCAATGCCTACCAGCATGATTTTGATATCGGTAAAAACCGGGACAGCAACTTTATGTATGGTCCGGCCATGCCCCGAACCTATTTCGTGGGAATTCGCCTGCGTCGTTCTGAATAAACTGGTTCACGCTGGGTAGGCGGATGTACCAGGTGTCTTTACCGGTTCGATGGAGAAAGATTCACTATCTATTCAGCATTTTAGAAGCAGGTTTTACTTCTTCTGTTATGGATTAACCGGGAAGGACTAACTCCAGCATTCCCTAATCACCTGAACCAACTCCCATCAGCACTTGCAACACATATTTATATTCTTATATTTGTAATCCCCTACTTTCGGTAAGACCTGAACGGAAGCTGCCTGCAAGCTTTGCCGGGTTAATAAAAAAACGCTGAAGGTGCCGACCTTCTTCCTGAATGCAATGAAAACAATATTTTTTATCCTGGTAGCTCTGCACGGGTTGATACATTTGCTCGGATTTGTCAAGGGGTTTGACCTGAAGGAAGTTGATCAGCTAACGTTACCAATCTCCCGGTTCATGGGGATTCTTTGGCTGACTGCATGCCTTCTGTTGCTCTGTTTTGGAATTTCTTTTCTGTTGAATTTCAAATATGCGTGGGTTGTCGGTTTGGCTGCTGTGGTATTGTCCCAGATGTTGGTTGTGTTCTACTGGAAGGATGCAAAGTGGGGTACTATTCCCAACTTCATTATTTTACTTGTTGCATTAATTGGATGGGGGTATGGGAATTTTCAACAGATGGTTAGGCAAGAGACGAATGCATTGATGGCTACTACCGCAAGAGCGAACAATCGCCTGTTAACTGAAAGTGATGTTGCTAGTTTGCCGGAGCCGGTGAAGAGGTGGTTGCGAAGTTCAGGTGCATTGGGTAGGCCTATGATCCGCTGTGGCAGGGTAACGCAGACTGCTTCGCTGCAGATGCAGCCCGGACAGAAAAATTGGCTTCCTGCCAAAGCTGTACAATATACCGTTATTGATGCACCTGCCTTCATTTGGTCGGTAGATGTGGAGATGAACAGTTTGATTCGTTTTCAGGGCAGAGATAGGTTTATAGATGGGAAGGGGGCGATGTTGATCAGGCTACATTCTTTGATTGGCATTGTAGATGAGCAGGGTGAGAAGCTCGATGAAGCGAGTTTACAGCGCTTTTTGGGAGAAATGGTTTGGTTTCCATCCATGGCGGTTAGTCCATACATTGTCTGGGAGCCGATTGATGAGCATACTGCGAGGGCAACCATGACGTACAAGGGTGTTTCAGGAAGTGGAATATTTACTTTCAATGCCACCGGAGATCTGCTGCAATTTGCTGCTATGCGTTATAAGGGCAATGAAGCAGGTGCCAAAAGATATGAGTGGATTGTGAAAAGTTTAGAACACAAAGTTTTTGAAGGTATCCGGGTACCAGCCTCCATAAGTTCCACCTGGAAGCTGGATGACAAGGACTGGACCTGGTTACAGATGCAAGTAACCGACTTGCAGTACAATGATACGGTTGTTCACTCCAATTGACAGATTGTATTTTACATGGCAGATCAATTGAATGGCTTGTGGCGGAAATTGAATTGTTGTGTCAGGTGAAAATAAATTATTACACAAACGCTTACCTTTAAGAAAAACAGCTATGCCATCAAAAGGACAGATCATGGTGAATCCTGATACAGGGGACATCTATGAATTTTTGGAAACGGCGAAAGATACCAATGGACAAAGAGTTGCGATTAAGATGACGCTCAAGTCGAAAGGGGAACAAGTACCCAACCATTTTCATGCCTTGCAGGATGAGCATTTTGAAATCCTTTCCGGCAAGTTGACCGTTTTATTAGATGGGAAGCAACGGGAGTTGGGGGTTGGAGAAAGAATTACCTTGCCGAAGAACAAGTCCCACAATCATTATAATACCGGCGATGAGCCTGCTGTTTTCATACAATCGGTTAGTCCGGCTTTGGACTTTGATTATTTATTAGAGAATATTATTGGACTAACCATTGATGGCAAGATGCCCAATGGAAAAGCAGGTTTAGTGCAGGAGTTGGTGACGTTGAAATATCTCGCTAGTAAAAGTTACCTCGCCAGCATACCGGTCGGCGTACAGACTTTTCTGATGAATGTAGTAGCTCCGATTGCTCGTTTGTTTGGGTACCGTGCTATTTATACCAAGTATTCAGGGATAGAGAAATAAGGCTAGGGGTTTACAATACAGCTTTGTAAAGGAAATTGCTTATATAAGATATGATGTGATTAGATAATGT
>CAYYXC010000114.1:0-4694 GCA_964475505.1 uncultured Chitinophaga sp. | reverse complement strand
TACGCCAATCAATCCCTTATTCCCATCCGCACGGATCAAAAAGGCAAAGTTTTTGTCAGCCTGCTTATTCAAGCCGCCTGCCTGTTCTATGACTGTACTCAGTTGTGTACGACCGGCTCCCAAAGAGTAGCTGCCAGGATATTTAACCTCACCTGTTAGCTGTACCGCTCTATCCAGACGGAAAGAGGGTAGATCCCTTACTACGATCTGGTCATAAGGCATCAAAGAAAAGCTGGAGTTGCCTATTAATTTGTAAGATGAGTCCAGCTCCAGTTCAAAGCGTGAATAACCAGATCCCTCCTCTCCATATCCCAAGCGGAACACATCCACCCGATTCAGGGCTGCTGAGCGGGTGAATCCACCTCCCATGAGGATCAGGTCTTCCAGGGTAAGGGTTGGGTCGTAAACCGCATTCACGGGCGTTTTAACGGCACCAGAGAGCGTAACATTTGATGTGAGGGCGAAGGTGCGCTTGTCGTAAGCAATCAACCGATCACCCGCCTTTAACTGAAGATCGCCGGGTTTGGAAAGATCCACCGTTTGGTAATCAACCTTTCCGGGCGTGAAGGGGCTACGCCTCATCAACTGAGCAATAGGGTAAGTGGTAGGGAATATCCCACCTGCTAATTGCAAGGCGTCATTAAGGGAAATTTCATCCCCAAAATTGATATTCCTTTTAAACGGCTGACGAACCGCACCAACAACTTCCACTTCCTCAAAATTGGCAAACAGGGCTTTGTTGAAAACTTGAACCTTGTCCTTTCCCTCCAATGTAAATGATTCAGCATCACCCTCATTTACTTTGAAAAGTTTTACGGTGCTATCACGTAGACTTCTTTCAATGAAGAACACCTTACTATAAGCTTCCGGAGTGAGCTGAACTTTTTTTAGTAAAACGGATAAGGACATATTCTCTTTGAGCTCATACTTTCCCGGATAGAAAACTGCACCGTTCACTTCAGCAAATCGCTCTAAGGGTTTGGCGGCGGAGCGGACAGAGACCACATCGCCATCGTTCAAGTCTACAGGGAGTTTTCCACTAAGTACATCGGCTAATTTATATTCCAGCAGTAAGACTGAATCTGCCTGGGCTCGCTGTATTTGTACAAACTCAACATAGGTGTTGAAATTGATGCCACCTGCGAAGGCAATCAGATTTGACAATCCCTCTTTCCCAGCTAACTCATATTTCATCGGTCTTTTCACAGCGCCCTCCAGCGTCACAATTTTCTGGGCCATCGGCACATAAAGGATGTCGTTTTGTTGGATGTCGAATTGGAACTGAACTGCCGGATCGCGCAAGAAGGCGTAGACATCCATTTTTTTACGGGTATTACCCCTGATCAATTCGATGTTACGGATGGATCCTTGCATGGAGGGACCTCCCGCAACAGCCAGGGCGTTGAAAGCGGTATTCAGGGCCGACATGTTGAAGCTTCCCCGCTGGTTGGTCTCCCCAAATACATTCACCGTGATGGCACGTGCTGTTTGGAGGGTAACGGCATATTGATCACGCTGGAAGCGATATGCGGCACTGAAACGCTGACCAATCAGTGTACGTGCTTCTGCGAGGGTAAGTCCCTGCAAATACATTTGCTTCAATCCTGTTGGCTGGATATATCCCTCCTTGTTGATCTCTAACAACAGATCGGCCTGAGAAATACCAAATATGGTGATCCGCACCCGGTCACCAGCCCCTAGAATATAGGTATCAGGCGCACGAGCACCATCGGTGGTTTGGAAACCCTCCAAGGTTTGGTTAGTGAAAATATCATGTCCGTAGATTCTAACTTCTGGTACTTTCTGCGCAACGGTCTTTTGAACTGAGTCAGCCACCGCCTCGGCTCTTGTGGTGAGGGATTCTTTAGAGCTGGGTTCTGAGGAGTTGTTTGTTGGCGTTATAACAGATTTTTCAAAGTTCTTTCCAGGGGCAGTCGTATCAACAACGAGTGATTTGCTCGTTCCCATTTTCTTTTCTGCCTCCAGTTCGGCCACGGTTTGCTCAATGACGGAGCGTTTCGCAACGATCTCAGCCTCCGACATGGCATCTACATTTATGCCTTTTGTTTTCAGTCTTTCCTTCACCTCCTCCTGAGACAGTCCTTTAGATGCAATCATACTATTGATCTGGGCCATCACGGTTGGATTATTCCTCGCATCAGGCAATTGCGCAGCTGCTGGGTTTAATCCGGCAATTAGAACAAGAACAACCAAAGAGAGAATCTGGGTGAAACGTAGACCAATTTTCATAGTAAAGCGGTTGAATTTCATGGTGTTAGGTGAAATGAGGGCACAAGTTTGCACAAATCTAGTTCATAGGGGGCGATTGACCAATTTTGTGGCGAGGTCCGCAGTCGACCGTCCACCGACCGCCTAGAAGTCCACAGACCACAGACCGCAGTCCGCCGTATAGTTCGCTGACCGCGGACGGCCGTCGGTGGTCTGCGGACTATGGAAAGCAGTTACAGTCAGCATATTAAGTCACCTCGGCAGATATGCCATTATCCATTTCATAGCTTCAATCAGCAAGTATTATTTCATTATTTTGTGCCTCTGATAAGAACATGAATAAGTTTAGAATTGCCTCGAGGTTTTTGGTTTTTGCGGTGGATATAATGATCGGTCAGCTGGCCTATCTTTTCGCCTGTTTACTCTATTTCAGCATCGTTTCGGATAGATCGTTTCAATGGTACAATGTGCTCGCGGGGAGCATGGTCATGCTAGCATTGACCTTGGGTGTTTGGAGCGTATTCCATATCACCCGACGTATCGTTCGGTTCAGTAACCAGACCGACTACCTACGATTGCTAGGAGCAAGTTTCCTGGTCAATTTTCTGGCCTGGTCCATATCCGCTCTTTTTGTGCAACGTGCGTACGGCGACGTACAACTCTGGGTCATTAGTTTCTTATTTCATGCGGTTGGGTTGATCCTCTTGCGCATTCTGATCCGCTTTTTGTTTACCCTGGTAAAAAAATCTTTTCAAGTTCGTCATCGTACCAGATTACTCATCTACGGATCGGGGGAGTTGGGGCAATCACTCAAACGCGCCGTTGAATCCGATGCACAGGGTAAATATGAACTGATAGGTTTTTTGGATGACGATCCAGCTAAAATTGGAAAATACATTGATGGAGTAAAAGTATACGATGCGGACAATCGTCTCCGTGATACCATCATCACTCTTGGTATCGAAGAGGTAATCATCGCCGTTAACAAACTAAATCCGGGCAGAAAAGCCCATTTCATTGAGGATTTGATCGTTTTTGATCTAACGATCAAAGAACTGCCTCCACTGAAGAAATGGTACGAGGGAGAGTTCCGCCCTGATCGATTGGAATCCATCAACATCAATGACCTGTTGAATCGCGACCCCATCCTTTTGCACAACGATGAGGTGAAAGAGATTTGTCGAGACAATGTCCTTTTGGTTACCGGTGCTGCTGGTAGCATAGGAAGTGAGATCGTTCGGAAACTGGCTGAAAATGGCGCCACCGCTGTGATCTGTTTGGATCAGGCGGAGACCCCCCTGCATGATTTGCAGTTGGAGTTACAAGAAAAACACCCGCAGCTTTCATTTCATTTTGTGGTAGCGGATGTTACTGATCGTCGCCGGTTAAATAATCTCTTTCAGCAGTTCAAGCCTAATTATGTCTTTCATGCCGCTGCTTATAAGCATGTGCCTTTGATGGAACATAATCCGTATGAGGCCATTTTCACCAATGTGGAGGGCACGCGTCGGTTAGCCGATATGGCCGTTGAGCATGGAGTATCTCGATTTGTATTGGTTTCCTCCGATAAGGCAGTGAACCCGACCAATGTGATGGGAGCGACCAAGCGATTGGCTGAGGCTTATGTACAAGCCCTTCATGCATCTCAGAATACTACTCGCTTCATCACTACGCGTTTTGGAAATGTATTGGGCTCAAATGGCTCGGTGATACCACTATTTAAGCAGCAGATTGCAAAAGGTGGACCAGTAACAGTTACCCATCCTGAAATGGTTCGTTATTTCATGACGATCCCGGAGGCTTGTCAGCTCGTATTGGAAGCAGCTGCTATGGGTGAGGGGGGAGAGGTGTTTGTATTTGAGATGGGCAAACCGGTACGCATTACCGACTTGGCTAAAAGTATGATCCGTTTGTCGGGTTTTGTTCCGGGCAAGGATATTAAGATCGAGTACACAGGCACTCGTCCCGGCGAAAAACTCTTCGAAGAATTATTCAGCGATAAGGATAGTCTGATCGAGACGCATCACCCCAAGATTTTAATTGGCAAGGTCAAGCAGTATGCTTACGAGGACATCCGCACGCGTTTAGACCAATTACTCGCCTCCAGCGATGCAGATGGTTTTTCTATCCGAAAGCAGATTAAAGGGATTATTCCGGAGTTTGGGTTTGAGGGGTAAGGCAGTCGAATGTCCAATGTCTAATGCAGTCCAATGTCTAATGTCGAATGACCAATAACTCCTAACTAACATTCGACGTTGGACAATGGACATTGGACTGTTCCGGACATCCGACATCGGTCATCCGACTGCTCCGGCCGTATTTATTATCTTTGACAGGAATGAAAGATTTGGCCTACATAAAATCCACCCTGAAAACGCTCAAACCAGAGCTTGAGAGGGAGTTTCATGTAAAATCCATTGGCATATTTGGATCTGCCGTGAGAGCTGATTTTACTTCAGAAAGCG
>CAYYXC010000113.1:0-4725 GCA_964475505.1 uncultured Chitinophaga sp. | reverse complement strand
CTCCTGAAAGAGCAGATCGTCCGTCACTAAACATCGCCCCTTGGCAGCTAACCATCTGATTGTAATCGGCAGCGGATTTGCCGGCCTGTCCGCCGCATCCTTTCTGGCCAAAGCCGGACATAAAGTAACCGTGCTTGAAAAGAATGCCACCCCAGGCGGACGTGCGAGGCAACTGAAAGAAAATGGTTTTACTTTCGATATGGGTCCCAGTTTCTATTGGATGCCCGATGTATTCGATCGTTATTTCGCACAGTTCGGCAAAAAAGTATCCGATTATTATACGTTGCACAGACTCGATCCATCCTATCGAGTGTATTGGTCTGATGGTTATACCGATTTGCCAGCCGATTACACCCAGCTTCAACAAGTATTTGAATCACTCGAGCCGGGTTCAGCAAAAAAACTGGATCAATTTCTTAAAGAAGCTGCCTATAAATATGAAGTAGGCGTAAATCGATTGGTTTATAAACCGGGACGATCGCTGACTGAGTTCATGGACTGGGAGACCATCAGCGGTGTTTTCAAGTTGCAGGTATTTACGGCCATCAGTAAGCACATTGCTAAATTCTTTCATCATCCCAAGCTTCGTCAATTGATGGAGTTTCCGGTTTTGTTTCTGGGAGCGCTTCCGCAAGACACCCCCGCTCTATATAGTTTGATGAATTATGCTGATATCAAGGGTGGTACCTGGTATCCGGAAGGCGGTATGTACGCCATTGTGCAGGCGATGTATGATCTGGCCGTTGAATTGGGCGTGGAGTTCAAATTCAATGAGCCGGTCCGTTCCATTCGCGTCAATAATGGCAAGGCAACGGAAGTTATTACTGAGAAACAATCCTACACGGTCGATGCTGTGATCAGTGGCGCCGACTATGAGCATACTGAAAATGCACTTTTGGAACCAGCCTATCGCAGTTATTCAAATTCCTATTGGAAGAAGCGGGTGATGGCTCCTTCTTGTTTGATGTATTATGTTGGATTGAATAAGAAACTCAAAAACATCGTACACCATTCTTTGTTTTTTGATGTTCCGTTCGCTCCGCACGGGGAAGAAATTTATAAACGCCCCAGTTGGCCCCAAGCACCTTTATTTTATGTGAGTGTTTCTTCACTTACAGACCCAAATGTTGCACCTGCGGGCCATGAGAATATTGTATTCCTTATACCGATTGCCTCCGGATTGGAGGGAGATACAGAGGCCTTACGCGAACATTATTTTCAATTGATCGCTAAGCGGATGGAGCAGCATTTGGGTGAATCTATTTTGGATGCTGTCGTATATAAAAAGATGTATTCTGTGAAGGATTTCAAGGCTGACTACAATTCTTTTCAAGGAAATGCTTACGGATTGGCGAATACTTTGCTTCAGACCGCGATCTTTCGTCCCGCTTGTAAAAGCAAGAAGGTCAGCAACTTATTCTTCACAGGACAACTCACGGTGCCCGGTCCCGGCGTACCACCCAGTCTGATCAGCGGTGAAGTAGTAGCAGGAGAAGTGATAAAATCCCTCCATTAATCGTTAAATTGAGAGGCTTTTATATGATCGACCTGTTTCATACATCCAGTGAGGCCTGTAGCCGTCAGTTCACGCGGCGTTACAGTACATCGTTCTCCTCAGCGATCCGCCTCCTGCACAGCGATCTACGCCAGCCTATATATAATATCTATGGATTCGTTCGATTGGCCGATGAAATTGTGGATACGTTTCATCACCAGGACAAACCTACTCTGTTGGCTGATTTTAAGGAGGAGACCTACGCATCCATCGAACGCAAACTGAGTCTGAACCCCATCTTGCATAGCTTTCAGCTTACGGTCAACCAATACAATATTGATCATCGTCTCATCGAAGCTTTTTTCCGTAGCATGGAATTTGATCTCAGCAAGAAAACCTACGACGAGGCAGGATACAAAGAGTATATCTATGGTTCAGCGGAAGTGGTTGGACTCATGTGTCTTTATGTTTTCTGTGAGGGGGATAAAAAACTCTATGATCAGTTGGAAGCCACGGCTCGTTCGTTGGGAGCGGCTTTTCAAAAAGTAAATTTTTTGCGCGACATCAAAGCCGACTACAACGGATTATCCCGCATATATTTTCCGGGTTGTGACTTTAGCAATTTTACGGAGGCGGACAAACGGCGCATCGAGGCCGATATACAACGTGATTTCGATCATGCTTTTACCGGTATTCAAGAGCTTCCGTTGAAAGCCCGTTTCGGGGTGTATGTAGCATACAAGTATTATTTATCTCTTTTTAAAAAAATCCGTCAAACAGAACCGGCTGAAATTCTGGATTCACGCATTCGTATCCCCAACTATCACAAAGCCCTGATCGTTTTACGTGCCGGGGTAAAAAATCAACTTCGTTTGATCTGATGAGCCTGGAGCAAGTCATTTTGGTTAATGAGCAAGATATGCCTGTAGGCGTATGCGAAAAAATGCAAGCGCATGAGCAGGGGCAATTGCATCGGGCGTTCAGCATATTTATTTTCAATAACCGCGGTCGATTGTTGCTGCAACAGCGAGCTGTCAGTAAGTACCACAGTGGCGGTTTATGGACCAATACCTGTTGTTCACACCCCCGCCCGGGTGAGTCTACCGAAGATGCGGCATACCGTCGCTTGCAGGAGGAAATGGGTTTTCAAACGGAATTGTTGCACGCTTTTTCCTTTAGTTACCGGGCAAACTTAGACAAAGGCCTCATCGAGCACGAGATCGATCACGTGTTCACGGGCATTTATGAGGGGGAGGTGATTCCCAACCAAGAGGAAGCAATGGATCATAGTTACATCGATATGATGCAGTTGGAGCAATCCTTGGAGCAGTTTCCGGAAAAATTCACTGTTTGGTTGCGGATTGCATTTCCAAAAATTAAAGCCTGGTGGCAAGATCATTTTGAACCATCTGTGGCACTTGCGGGTTAATTTTGCATGATGTTTATTCTATCTTATATCGGCGTACTGGTTGCCACCTTTCTTATCATGGAGGGTATCACTTGGTGTACACATAAATATGTGATGCATGGGTTTTTATGGGTCTTGCACAAAGACCATCACCAGGTGCAGCCCGGTATTTTTGAGAAAAACGATTGGTTTGCGTTCATTTTTGCTGTCCCCAGCTTCTTGTTGATCTATTTTGGAACCTACGAAAACATGTGGTGGATGCAGTCCATCGGTTTTGGTATCATGTTATACGGGGTTGCTTATTTTATTGTCCACGATGTCATCATCCATCAACGCCTGAAATGGTTTACGAGAAGCAATCATACCTACGTGCGTGCCATTCGTTGGGCACACAAGATGCATCATAAGCACCTCGGGAAGGAGGATGGTGAAAGTTTTGGTTTTCTTTTTGTTGCAAGGAAGTACTGGGAAAAAGTCAAAAGAGATAAAGCCCTGATGGCAGGAACTGCCAAAGTGCAATATGCCGCTGAGAAGGAGTAATTTTCAGGTGCCCTGCTGAAGCTATTACCATTGCCTGTTGCTTTGTAGTTGATATGCGATGGCGAGTTAATTTTTCAATTTGAATTCTTCTCCTTCATACGACTTGGTTTTTCTGGGTGCAGGTTGTGCCACACTGAGCTTGTTGGTGCGTTTGGCTCGGATGGGTTATTTGTCGGACAAGAAAGTCCTTGTATACGAGCGTTCCCCCAAGAACTTGAATGATCGTACTTGGTGTTTTTGGGAGAAGGGTGAGGGATATTTCGAAGAGGTCGTGCACCACTCCTGGGATCAGGTTGGCTTTTACAGCCGCGAATATTCTTCAGATCTGCAGTTAGCTCCATACCGCTACAAGATGATCCGTGGCATTGATTTCTATCGGTATTGCATGGACCTATTAGCTCAGTATCCCCAAGTGGAGTTTAGGTATGAGGAACTGGATCTGCACGCGCTTCCATCGGAAGCAAGAGCTGGTGCGAAGATTGTATTCAGTTCACTATATGACTCTTCACAAAAGGATTCCAAGGCAACCCATCTATTGCAACATTTTAAGGGGCGTGTAGTGGAAACGCAGGATGATTTTTTTAATGCTAATCAGGCTACTTTGATGGATTTTCGAGTGGATCAGCGTCACGGTGCCACTTTTGTTTATGTACTGCCGCTAAGTCCCCGTCGGGCTTTGATCGAGTATACCTTATTCACTGAAAAACTTTTAGGTGCAGAAGAGTATGATCAGGGGCTCGATGATTATTTACAGCGCTATTTACAGATTGGAGCCCACCGTGTGGTGGAAGAAGAATTTGGGGTAATACCGATGACGGGGCAATCTTTTCCTTTTTATCGAGACGGTATTTATCATATTGGTACTGCTGGCGGACAAACCAAAGCATCCAGCGGATATACATTTCAATTTATCCAGAAGCGGATGGATTTGATCGCCCGTGCCTTATCGGAGGGCGGTTCGCTCCACTCATTGCCTGGCGATCATGCACGGTTTATGTTTTATGATCGGGTCTTATTGGATGTGCTGGCTAAAGGCTATTGGCCTGGGGATCGAGTTTGCTCCCGGCTGTTTCAACGCAATTCGGTACAGCGGGTATTTTCGTTTTTGGACAACGAGTCCACTCGGGGGGAGGAGTTAAGATTGATCTCCTCACTGCCAACCTTTCCCTTTATGCGCGCAGCAATGGGTTTGATACTTCGTTGAGTTTGTCTTTTGTCCGCTTTCCTGTTCTCTTTGGATTGATTAAATTTGCAATTCTTGGCCTCGTAGTACAATGGATAG
>CAYYXC010000112.1:0-4743 GCA_964475505.1 uncultured Chitinophaga sp. | reverse complement strand
GAACTCCACCTTAAGCTCATGCGCAAGATCCACGTCACCTCTGAACGCATCGGCAACGATAAAAGCGATGACAAAGGATTCTTCTTTGCGTTGGTAATGACTGAGACTAACCTCTACCGGAAATTCAGATCCGTCTTTTCTTTTGGCAAAAAGATCACGACCCGTTCCCATCCGTCGATTGGAGGGCTTCTCGTGAAATTGTTCCCGGAGCTGGTGGTGATGGGACTGAAATCGTTGCGGAATAAGATAATCGACTGAATGACCAATGAGATCCGCTGCTGCATAATCAAAGATGCGTTCGGCGGCCGGGTTCACCAGAATGATCTTGCCATTGCGATCGGTGAGCAAGATCCCTTCGGTAGCATTTTCAAACAAAGAGGCAAGATGTGTTTTCTCGTAATCAAAATTCTCCTGGACTTTTTTAAGATAGAGCACCAATCCCATGGTCAATGCCAAAACCAACAGAACATAAAATTGACTCATGAGCTGCTGACCAAGGGTTTGACCTTCGTTTTTCCAATACAGCACGAGCACCGTAATGGCGATCATGGAACTTATTCCGGCTAATAAGGTAGGCAGCCATCCGCGGGTGAAGGCAGATAGAAGTATTACAATGAGCAGCCCGCTCAGCGACAACCGATAATCACCGAATTGTTGAGCCAATAATAACGTGAGTAGAAATACACCCAAGGAGGCAAGCAATACGGTGGTTTGTCGAACAGGACGCATACAAATTGATTCCTTCTACAAAATACAAGGTTCAGCGCAACTCAAAAAGCATTTTGCTGATAGCAATTAGCATTTTTTCTGACCAACACACATGATCCGTTGAATGCTGACAAACTAGGTTTGTAGCAGAGGTGAAATTCAGATGGCAGCCCTTCGGGAGCTATCGTTGGTTTTTGTTTCAAGGCCGACCCCCGGTTCTCCGGGGGTCTCTGTTTATGGGGCGATTGGTATCTTTGTTTCATGCACATCGACATCCTCACTGTACTCCCCGAACTGCTGGAGAGTCCGTTCGCTCACAGCATGATGAAACGGGCGCAAGACAAAGGATTATTGAGTATTGGAGTGCATTCCCTACGCAAATGGGCCGTGAACGAATATGGACAGGTCGATGATTACCAGTATGGAGGTGGGGCCGGGATGGTTATGATGTGCGAACCACTTGCCAAAGCCATTGAGGAACTCTCGCAGACCCGATCTTACAACCAGATTATTTACCTGACACCCGACGGAAAACAATTCGATCAAGGAATGGCAAACCGCCTATCACTTGGTGGAGACCTGCTGTTGATCTGCGGCCATTACAAAGGCATCGATCAACGCATCCGCGATCATTTTGTAACGCTGGAAATATCCATCGGGGATTTTGTGCTCAGTGGTGGAGAGATTCCGGCTGCATTGATAGTCGATGCCATCGGTCGGCTACTGCCCGGCGTATTGAACGACGAAACATCCGCATTGACGGATTCTTTTCAGGATAATTTATTAGCCCCGCCCGTTTATACCCGCCCCGAGGATTTTCGGGGATGGAAAGTACCCGATGTATTGATGAGTGGGAATCACCGACTCATTGAAGATTGGCGTCACGAACAATCTCTCCAACGCACACAAGAGCGACGCCCCGACCTGCTGGAGCCTTAATGGCCGATTGAGGGAATATTCAATAACTTCCCTGTTCATCTCACTCGTATGTCAACCAACAGAAGAAATTTCCTCCGACAGATGGCTGCAGGTTCAACGCTGATCGCCAGCGCCGACCCCGCACTCGCAGCTTTTGGAAACAACCAAACAAATGCTACTGCTCCAAATTTTAATATGTGTGGATATGCTGCACCCAAATTGGATGTAGTAAGGGTTGGGATTATTGGTCTCGGAATGCGGGGAATCGATGCCGTTGAACGCTTGAGTTATATCGATGGCGTTGAGATCGTAGCCCTTTGCGACAAATACCTCGATCGAGTGGAAAGTGCTCAACAAAAATTAGCAAAATTGGGTCGACCCAAAGCCGTTGGCTACTCAGGTGCCGAGGGATGGAAAGCACTTTGCGACGAAGCCCAACTGGATTTGGTTTACACCCCCACCCCCTGGCATCTGCATACGCCCATCGCCTTGCGCGCCATGAAAGCCGGCAAACACGTGGCATTGGAGGTTCCTGCCGCACAAACGCTAGAGGATTGCTGGGCACTGGTTGAAACCTCCGAAAAAACCAAGCGCCACTGCATGATGCTGGAAAATTGCTGCTACGATTTCTTTGAATTGCTTACACTCAATATGGCTCGTAACGGACTGTTCGGGGAACTTGTGCATGCGGAAGGCGCCTACATCCACGACCTCAGCAAAGATTGGTTGTTCAACAAGAATGCCTACGCCGATCAATGGCGATTGAAGGAGAATGTAGGCCGAAGCGGCAGTCTCTATCCCACTCACGGTATCGGCCCAATCGCCCAATGCCTGAACATCAACCGAGGCGACCGGATGGAGTATCTAACCAGCATTAGTACAGCAGACTTTTCCCTTTCGCAACTGGCCACGGAAAAAGCAAAAGAGGATGCCGTATGGAAACCTTTCGAAGGCAAATCCTTTCGCGGCAATATGAACACAACCATCATTCGCAGCGCGACGGGAAAAACCATGATGATCCAACACGATGTATCTACCCCACGCCCCTACTCTCGCATTCATTTGATCAGCGGTACACTGGGGATGGCGCAGAAATGGCCCTCCCCCGCACGGATCGCTTTTGGACATAGCTGGATCAATAAGGAAGCATTCACCAAACTGGAGGAAAAGTATACACCCCCCATTGTCAAACACATTGGCGCCATTGCCAAAGAAGTGGGCGGACATGGCGGGATGGACTTCATCATGGATTGGCGCTTAATCGACTGCCTGCGGAATGGACTGCCCCTGGACCAAGACGTATATGATGCGGCTGCCTGGAGCGCGATCGTGCCCCTCAGCGAACGCTCCGTCAAAAAAAGAGGCAATACGGTCGACATCCCCGACTTCACCCGAGGCAATTGGAAAACAAACCAACCCCTCAGCCTGAGTTTGGAGGGAGGTGCCACGACAGGCGTTAGGCCATTGGTTAAACAATCGTAAGATCCTATATCGAAAATTCTTATTTTGAGCGTGAAACAAAATCCGTTCGGAAGAAAAAATCCGAATTCTTGAATGCGCGCACTACCTACTCTCACCGATCCTGTCTATCGTCGACCTGAAAACTTTAGTCGCTATGAGCGGTTTTGGCTCAAGTATCTGAACGACGAACGCGACCTGCCCTTCATCCATATGCTCACGGGCATTCACTTGCTCGTGATCCCAGCCGCCATCCTTTTGTTTACCCCCTTGTTATCAGGATGGCAGTGGTGGCTATTGTATATACCCTATTTCTACATCTCACAGCTTTATTACAAGGGCCGGTTTGGATTGATGCTCCACTGCATCAGCCACCGCAAACTGTTCAAGAAGTCCTACAACTGGCTTTACAATTATGTAATCTGGGTAGTATGTCCATTTTTTGGTCACACGCCAGAGACCTATTTCGTGCACCACATGGGCATGCACCATGTAGAAAACAATCATGACGACGATGCCAGCTCAACCATGCGCTACCAACGGGATAGCCTTTGGGGATTCATTCAATACGTTACGCGTTTTCTGGTGCTGGGCCTGGTAGATACATTCGAATATTTCTTCAGCCGCAAGCGAAAGAAATTTTACATGCGGCTCACCTTTGGCGAAATCAGTTACTATGCGTTCTGTATCGCCATGTGGTTCATCAACTGGCAAGCGACACTTTTCGTGTTTTTGATCCCTTTCTTTTTTGCCCGCATCGTAATGATGATCGGCAACTGGACACAACACGCTTTTATCGACCCCGAAAATCCGGAGGAGAATACGATCAATTGCATCAATACCAAATACAATCATACCTGCTGGAACGATGGATACCATGAGGTACATCATACCCGTCCAGCCTTACATTACACCGAGATCCCAAAGGAATTTCTCAAGCATACCGAACGATATGCGAAAGACAAGATCTTGGTATTCGATGGAATACATTATTTGCACATCTTTCTGTGGTTGATGGGCAAACGCTACGATAAGCTCGCGGACCACCTGGTGAATCTCCACAACATGTATCCCAGCAAAGAGTACGCGATCGAGTTGATGAAATCGCGTACGCAGCGCTTTACCAACTGATCGCCGGCAATTTCCATTCCAAAGCCTTTGTATTGATCGCGGGGATTTGAGTGGTTTCGATGGATTTCAGTCGACCCAGTTCATTGCGAATCTTTCCTCCGATCTCCGCATAGGCTTCTTTGTCTTGCTTGGTCACACCGCCTGATCCCGCACGCACCTGATTATACAAGCCACTCAATTTATCATCCAGCCGTATGGGATAATTCAATACATCCTGGCTGCTTTTTGCCTTGGTCTGATGCAAGGCTTCTTCGATCTGCGTCAGCTCCCTCAACGTGCTATCAAATAAATTCTTCAGTACCGGAATCGTATCCACCTGCCACTGCTTTTGCTTTTCCTCCAATTGTACACGTGCCGATCGGATCTTTTTGAGTGCCGTCATGGTTTCAGAAAACAGATCACGCACCTCCAACAGATAATCCAATTGTGCCGAATATTCCGCTGAAGTTGTCTTGAAATTTGGATCGGGCAGAAGAGTAAAAGGCACTTCCACAGAATCCTTATCAAAGAAAAAGCGAGCCATATGAG
>CAYYXC010000111.1:2213-4764 GCA_964475505.1 uncultured Chitinophaga sp. | reverse complement strand
GCGCTCGAGCAGGCGTTGATCGCGAGGTTCGGGACGCTCGGACGCGTTCCTGCGCCGTTCCTGCTGAGGTCGGACAACGGGCTCGTTTTTACCTCTCGAGCCTATACGCGCCTCGTGCGTAGTTATGGTCTTCGGCAGGAGTTCATCACGCCGCACTGCCCGCAGCAGAACGGCATGATCGAACGCGTCATCCGGACGTTGAAAGAGCAATGCGTTCATCGTCATCGCTTCGAAACCCAACAACACGCCTCGCGTGTCATCGGAGAGTGGATCCGCTTCTACAACCACCGTCGGCCCCACCAGGCCCTCGGCATGAAAACCCCCGCTATGGCGTATGCTTTAGCGGCCTGACCTGTGCAGAAAACGGTGGGTCATTACAAACCGGTGACCGCCGGACAGATCATCCAGAGTGGTGACACCGCAACTCTTCTGCCCAAGCAACTTGACCATGTGGGACCCAATATAGCCGGCCCCGCCGATAACGAGCACTTTCATTAATAACTACTCACTGAAATACAACGGCTCATCATCATGCCTTTCGATAAATTCATGACGAATAGTTTGCTCAAGAGCTTCGCCTAAAGGAAAAGGTGCTACAAAACCAGTTTCATCTATGGCTGTACTGTAAACTGAATTAGCACAAAACTTTTTGACCCGGATAGAGCTTATTGCAAGCCGTTTACCTGTGACAGCAGCCACCAGGTCAAACCCCTTGCCAATCGCATAGCCCAATGCAAAAGGGAGCCTTAGACTAATTTTTTCAGGCTGACCAAGGATCCGCTTAACAGTACTCACAAGCTGATTCATAGTGAAGTCTGGCTTGTCAATATAATTGTAAATGTATAAGCCAGGTTTAAAGGATAAGCTGTACTCACTGCAGGCAGCTAAGTTTCCCCCATACGCCATTGATTTGCGGTTATCACCCGTTCCTACCATCACGAAACGGCCGGAAGAAATTTGACGCAAAAGGTTAAATACGTTACCTCGATTCTGCTCGCCAAACACAACTGTAGGACGTATGATTACAAGAGTTCGTTTTTCAGGCGCTTCGGCCTGCCACGCTTTTAAGATCTGCTCAGCCTCATGCTTAGTGCGGCCATAGTCGTTAAATGGAGCTATCGTCCCAGCCTCACCGGTTCCCATCGGAGCGAAGCCATACACCGCGACTGTGCTGGTAAATACGATTGTGCGAATATTACGCTCTCTAGCAACAGTACAAATATTATGGGATCCGGCAACATTGACGTCATGATACAAACTCACCGGACGCACATCATCACGATGCTCTGCAGCTAAATTAACAAGCGCATCACAGTCGGCAATCGAGCATCTTAACTCATCAATCGATCGGATGTCCGCCAAGGTCGTTCGATTAGGAAAGGCAGCACCGATCTCCTTATCTACTATATCGAAGTGATATTCTGGCTTACGACTCAGTACTTTTGATAGTCGAGTACCAATAAATCCACTGCCCCCAAGTATGATAATTTTACTCATTTTTTCCCTTCGAATCTCTTAGAAATTTGAGGTAGACAAACTGACGCAGAGTAGTCGGCGCCAGAAAAACCGCTGATCGCAATATCCCGTCGACCAGAGCTTCAAATGGCGTCTTCAAGCCACATCTCATCAGATGGTGTTGGAGGTCAAATTCAGCGATAGCATACCGCAGGCCGCCACGACGCTTAAACATGTCTTTTCCTGCGGTCGCGTCTACCAGTACATCATCTAAATTACATACCCTGCAGCCTTTGGACAAAAGCGTTGCCCAAAGGGCATAGTCTTCCTTGAGGTGGATCATGGGATAGCCACCAGCCTGCAAAACGACTGCCGTTTCGTAGCCTACCGTCATATGATTGAAGGGATTGCGCCGCTTTACAAATTGCCGTATTTCATCCCCCGTCAATGGACACTTTCGGAATGCGACTTCGTTTCCATTTTTATCTACCTCACGTATTGCGGAGCCAACCAGATCGAAGCCCTCCCGAAGTTTCGCGATAAGAACTTCAAAACGGCTGGAGTAATTAAAATCGTCAGCATCAGCGCGAATTGTGTATTTTGTCTGCACTGAATGAAGTCCAATATTTAACGCACTAGCCAGACCAACATTGGAGGGAAGTTGGATAAATCTCAAAGGGTGTTTGACAGAGAAATCATAAATAATCGACAAAAGTCGATCAGGAAGATGGCCATCAGCCACAATAACCAACTCTTTTGGTTGAAGCGAATTTAAAAAAACACTTCTGAGAGCTTTTTCTAAAAGTATGTGATTGTCTTTTTCGTAAACCGCCAGCAAAACCGAGAAGTCATATTCGTCACTTGCAGAGTTGTATTTTTTAGACATTTAACAAATTGAAACGCTGTGATAATTTAAGTCAGGGATGGCCTGCAATCCCAGTAGCACGTCGATTATAATCAGGCTTGATCGGGCGGCAAAATTGCGTACCGTCCATGGAGCAGACCAATCTCGGCTTTGACCCCCTGCTCAAGAAGAGTCGCACAGAGAGGCCTTCCTCGACAAGTTGAACCGAGTGGTTCCGTGATCCGAGTTGGT
>CAYYXC010000111.1:0-2203 GCA_964475505.1 uncultured Chitinophaga sp. | reverse complement strand
ATCACACCAATTGCGCGTGGTGCGCATCAGATATTGGATGTCCGCCCTCCGCTTCCCGTTGACGTGATGATGCGTATTCATTGCTTTAAACTGTGGTGGAATCTGAGTAACCAATGGTCGGAAGAAGAGCCTCACTAGAAGCAGCTGCATCAGCAGTTTGCAGGCCTGATGGGCTCGCGTCGGATAACCAGCTATGCATCATACTTTCTGAATACAACATGATAGCCATATGGCAATGCATGAATTGCATCTGCAGGTGGCTTTTTAAAATAAAGAATCAAGAACGCTGGCAGCAATAACGGCCACAGCAGAATATTGGATCTTGACAATATTCTTGCAATCTCCATCGAAAGGACCTCATAGTAATTTAAATTCGGCTCCAAAGAAACCAGCTCGACCTCAGCAATCTCGGAAATTTTCTCATAAAATCGATTTGTGAATCCTGTAAAATAATGAAATGGATCCATATGTTTTATCGAATAGGTAGGCGCAGTCAAAAAAAGCACCCCCCCTGGCTTTAGTAGTCTTATTAACTCTAGAATCGCATCCACCGGATAGGGCACATGTTCCAAAACCTCAGTACATAATATTGAATCAAAGGCTTCATCTTTTTCTTGAATGCTCCAAATGTTACCAGTGTAATCGAGCGGACCATATTCATACCCAGAACTTCCCCCAATTGGAGAATCAACACTTTTCATTTCATCAGTCGAATATTCACCGAAATCTTGCGCCTTATAGATTAAATGGTTGCAAAACTTCCTATAGCGCTGACTACCGCAGCCAGCATCTAGTATTGACGAGCCAGTTTGCAAACTCAGAATTTTCGCGATCACCCAAGCATCGCGTTTTTTTTGCGGCTTAATACGATCCAGCAGATTGCTCGAGTAAATTAAATCTCTCATAAATCTCGCATCCTTTCAAAAATGGGATAACGTTTAAGCGTGAAATTTCGTGAAGAATTTTTGTATGCCCCTGAAGAAATAAAATGCTTTTACCACCTCTCTGCATATTTATATACAGCAGTGTAGATATGGTTCCAATAAGTAGATTTGAGTATTTAAAGTCAAAGGAAAGATATTCATCGGGGAATATTTTTGAGAATAAATTAAATTCGGAAGGGTGTGGTCGAAACCGTAAATTCGGAAATAATTTGCGCAAATTCAGGAAATTATTTATCTGAACGTGATGATCCGCCATAAGTCGGGATGAATGCAGATCAGTGGCGGCATAAATAGGATGATCTGAAACTGGTGCCAATGCATCCGAATACTTAAAAATATCGCAATCTTGAATTACTTTAACACCGCTCTTTAATCCATTAAAGGACGTTTCTGGATATGCGGTTCTTATTAATTTGCAGCCATTATAAAAGTACGGTCTATAGCCATCAAAAAGAGAGCATGGAATATTGGCAAATATTCTATTTCTTACGAAGGATTTATAGTTATATACAAATCCGTGAAAAGGCACCAATCCTTCCTGCCACAACTCCGCCTCTATATTAAATTTTTTGATAAGCCGCATAACCCCGGGGATTGTGTCATTAAATATTACAAGCTTTCTTATCCCAGATTTTAGCGCTGCTTCAAGATCGGGAAGATTCACGATCTCGCAGGCAAGGCCTTTTTCTTTTAGAATTAAAATCTGATGAGTTGATATCGAGAAGTAAAATACGTCATTGATGATATTTTTAATATTCATGGGTAAGAATGGTCTGCACAGCCACAGCTGAGGCGAACGATACTGGTTGATATTTCAGGTGTCGACATCTGTGGGTGCTTAAGGGGCAATTGTAGGGCGCATTAAGCACATTCCTCGGCTCTCTGAGCCATTTTGGGCGCACTCACCCCCCGCGTACCCATATTTAACAGTCGTTTGCGTACCATCAACAGATTGAACACTACGAACAGAGCAACCAGGTTGGCCGCCGGTGTTCTTGGCCAGCCCCCGACACTCGCCATTGACGTAGCCGAATGACGCTTGATGACCATAAAAGGGCGTTCCATCTTGGCCCGAATTGGGCCTTCGGTCTGCTCCAGTTGCTCCAGGGCTGCACCCATCGGCACGGCATCGCTGTAATGACCCACTGATTTCCTGCTCAGGTCATACTTCAGAAAGGAACATTCTGTGAGTGTAATTGTGGAAGAAGATTTCAAGCGTTGGACGGCCAAGAGAAAGGCTGCCATGGTGATGGACATCA
>CAYYXC010000110.1:247-4809 GCA_964475505.1 uncultured Chitinophaga sp. | reverse complement strand
GAGCTTGAATGGATATCGCTTCGATGACTTTAGTCCCTATTTATACGTAAGCGACGACTACGGAAAAACTTGGAGAACCCTATCCGATGATCTTCCCATGGAACCGATCAATGTGGTCAGAGAAGATCCAAACGACTCAGACATCCTCTATGTTGGGACGGATGGAGGCGTTTATGTGAGTTTCGATGGAGGAAAATCATTTATGGCCTGGCGGAGCGGATTACCCAAATCAGTCCCCGTTCATGACATTGCTATACAGGCGCGCGAGAATGAGATCGTATTGGGTACGCATGGTCGCAGCTTGTACATCGCCAAATTGGATGACGTACAAAAAATCAAGAAAGACCCCGAGTGGATGAAAAAAAAGCCAGCACCCAAAAAAGAGAAACAGGATACGGAGGATGAGGATTAGTGCTTTTGTGCCTGCATAAAACTCAATAGAGCCAATTCATATCCTTGTAAGCCCAAACCGGCAATGGTGCCTCTGGCCACGCCACTGATGTAGGAAACCTGTCTGAAATCCTCCCGTGCATGCACATTGCTGATGTGCACCTCGATCACCGGCGCAGGTATGGCCGATACGGCATCGCGCAAAGCCACGGAAGTATGTGTGTACCCGCCCGGATTGAAGATGATACCATCCACTTCAAATCCTTGCTTTTGAATTTCATTGATCAACTCCCCCTCAACATTGGATTGATAATAACGAATCTCTACCGAGGGATGCTTGGAACGCAATTGACTTAAAAAATCCTCGAAGGACTGATGACCATAAACAGTCGGCTCTCGTTTACCAAGCAGATTTAGGTTCGGACCGTTGAGTATGGCAATTTTCATTATTCGAATTTACGGGCAAGCGATCAGGCATGGGCCCGCACCATATCTAAAAATTGATCGAAGAGGTATCGGCTGTCGTGCGGACCAGGAGTAGCCTCCGGATGATACTGCACGGAAAAAGCGGGCTTACCCTTCACACGAATGCCTTCGATGGACCGGTCATTCAGGTTCACATGGGTAACCTCAATGTGATCTGCCTGGGCAATGGAATCGGGATCTACTCCGAATCCATGATTTTGAGTGGTGATCTCGGAGCGACCAGTGATCAAATTTTTGACAGGGTGATTCAGCCCCCGATGACCATGATGCATCTTGAAAGTGGACACCCCATTTGCAAGAGCCAGCAATTGATGACCCAAACAGATCCCGAATAATGGCTTATTTTTTTCCAACAGCGTGCGAACTGTATTGATTGCATAATCCATCGGTGCCGGATCGCCCGGACCATTCGAAATAAAATATCCATGCGGCTGATAGGCCTCCACTTCTGTCAACGGGGTTTTGGCAGGAAAGACTTTTACCTGAGCACCCCGATCAACCATGCACTGCAAAATATTTTTCTTGACACCGTAATCCATTACGGCAATACGAATACCACTGTCGGATCCGAGTACATAGGGCGCAGGCGTACTTACCCGAGAGGCCAATTCCAATCCATTCATATTCGGAACGGCATCGAGTTGCTTTTGCAATTGGGCCACATCGGTGCTATCTGAGGAGATAATGCAATTCATGGCTCCTTTGAGACGGATGTGTTCAACCAACGCGCGTGTATCAACGCCGGTGATGGAAACAACATTATTCTTTTTGAGATAGGCGTCTAAGGAATCATCCGCCATCTTCCGACTATACTGATCCTCCAAGTTTCGACCGATGAGTCCACTGATCTTGACCGAATCGGACTCTACATCTGTTTGCTTGACCCCATAATTTCCGATGTGAGCATTGTTCATGATCAAGATCTGTCCAAAATAACTTGGGTCTGTAAAAACCTCCTGATAACCTGTCATACCCGTATTGAAACAGATCTCACCAGTGGTGGTGCCGATTGCTCCAAAAGCAAAACCCTTGGCAAGGGTGCCATCGGCCAGTAAGAGCACAGCGGGTGTGGAGGAAGTAGGCATAAAAGAGGTTTACGGTAAAAACAAATTGAGCAAAAATAACACCTGCCACCCAAGGGAGGTGAAAAGATGTCCACAATTCCACGCCGGCAGCAATCAGATCAGCGGCTCTTGCTGAGAAAGACAATGAAAACTACCCAGTCCCCAAATGATATCGGTGGAGTCGATGCCTACGACCTCCCGCCCGGGAAAAGCGGCCTGGATGATTTGAAGGGCCCGGTCATCGCGCTTGCTGCGGAAAGTGGGCACAATGACCGATTTATTGGCGATGTAAAAATTTGCATAGGAGCAAGGAAGGCGTTGATCCTCATAAACTAACTCCTCCGGCATGGGAAGTTCGATGATATTGAGCGCTTTTCCGTTGAGTAGACGCATCTGCTTGAGCTGACGAAGGTTGTGCTGAAGCAGCTCATAATTCGCATCATTTTTATCTTCCTCGATAACAGTAATAACCGTATCCTCATTCACGAAGCGGACGGTATCGTCGATGTGTCCATCGGTATCATCACCAACGATTCCTTCATCTACCCACAATACTTGTTGCATACCGTAATAGTCGCAGAGATATTTTTCGATCTGTGCCTGGTTCAGGTGTGGGTTGCGGTTGGGATTCAGCAAACAGGCCGTTGAAGTCATTACAGTACCAGCCCCGTTGAATTCGACTGAACCGCCTTCCATCACAATCCCCGGATGAAATACAGGAACATTCAGGGCCTCCCCGATTAAGGTCGGAATGATATCATCTAAGTCATAGGGTGGGTATTTGTTTCCCCAGGCATTGTAGCCCCAGTCAACAATGGCTTTCGGTTGAGCGGCTGATGGATTGATCAGAAAAGCCGGACCATGGTCGCGGCACCAGGCATCGTTGGTAGGATGAAAAAAGAAATCTACCAAGTAGAGATCGACGGATTCTTTTTCCAACCAGGAGATCGCTAATGCCTTCATATGGGCATCAGCCACATTGATGCAAACCCGCTCGCCTTTAGTAAGCTCTTTTACGAACTTGGCGTAGGAAGGATAAATCGTTTGGATCTTCCCCGGCCAGGAAGCTTCCTTATGCGGCCAACTGAGCCAGGTAGCCCGATGCGGCGCAAACTCTGCCGGAAAATAATATCCCAATTCTCTTGGCGTAACCTTCATGTCTTCAGTTAAACGTTAAACAGTAAACCTTCAACCTCAACCCTCAACCCCCATCTCTCAACTCTCATCTAAATACCGCTTCGTAATCGGCTCGTACGAATCAATCCGTCGATCGCGTAAGAACGGCCAATGCGTGCGGTAACTATCTGTTTTTGCCAGATCGATCGTAACCACTTCGGTTTCTTCCTGCTCGTGAGAAGCTTTATAGATAACCGAGCCAAATGGATTGGACACGAACGACCCGCCCCAAAACTTCATGGCTCCATTTTGTTCAAATCCAACGCGGTTGACGCTCACCACATGCACCCCGTTAGCGACGGCGTGGCTTCTCTGAATGGTCTGCCAGGCATTATACTGCTCCAGATTGGTCGCTTCATCTTGTGTGGTAGCCCATCCGATGGCGGTGGGATAGAAAAGGATCTCAGCACCCATTAAGGCGGTGATACGGGCAGCCTCCGGATACCATTGATCCCAGCAAATGAGCACGCCAATGGTAGCGTATTTAGTCTTCCAAACTTTGTATCCCAGATCGCCGGGAGTAAAATAGAATTTCTCGTAGTAGGCCGGATCATCCGGAATATGCATTTTCCGGTATTTACCCAGATAGGTTCCGTCTGCATCGATGACAGCCGTGGTATTGTGATAAAGTCCCTCCGCGCGCTTCTCGAATAGCGAAGCAACAATAACCACATTCAACTCTTTTGCCAGGGGTTGGAGGGCTTCGGTAGTTGGGCCGGGGATCGGTTCGGCCAATTGGAAATTGGCATAGTCCTCCACGTCACAGAAATACAGGGATGTAAACAACTCCTGCAAACAAACGATCTGAGCGCCTTTGGCAGCGGCAGCACGAATGCCTTCTACTGCTTTGTTGATGTTCTCCGGCTTGGAGGCGGAACAACTCATCTGTACGAGTCCGACGGATACGTTTCTCATGGTTGCAATTGAGGGTCAAAAATAACCATCCCGGTGGATGAGGGGCATAAAAAATCCCGACAAGACCTGTCGGGATTTTTAAAAGATTGAATGCTATTATTCAGCAGACTGAGCTTCAGTAGAAGGGGCATCGGTTGCCGGAGCTTCAGTAGCAGCATCTGCTTTTTTCTTGGCACCGGAACGGCGGGTCTTCTTCGCAGGAGCTTTAGCTTCTGCAGCTGTCTTACCGTAGATCTCATTGAAATCAACCAGTTCGATCATCGCAGTTTCGGCGTTGTCACCAGGACGAGCACCGAGCTTGATGATGCGGGTATATCCACCCGGACGACCACCAATTTTCTCAGCCACGGCGCCAAACAATTCCTTGATGGCTTCTTTATCACCCAGGTAGCTGAATACCACACGACGCTGGTGCGTAGTGTTAGTCTTTGCTTTGGTGATGAGTGGCTCAATGAAAACGCGCAGGGCTTTTGCCTTGGCGGTAGTGGTTACGATCCGCTTGTATTGGATCAACTGGCAGGCCAAATTGCT
>CAYYXC010000110.1:0-237 GCA_964475505.1 uncultured Chitinophaga sp. | reverse complement strand
CGCCTCGCGGTGTGCTTTGGTTCGGCTCAGGTTTTTGACTTTGTCTCCGTGACGCATGTTATTTGTTTGACGGGTTTAAAAAATTCGGTTGTACCGTGTCAGGAATTACAACCTACTTTCCTTGGTTTAGATTTCACTTACTTCGATTCCCAGCTTAGCCAGGTCCATTCCGAAATGCAAGCCACGGTCGGTAAGCACCTGCTCGATCTCCGAGAGGGATTTTTGACCGAAGTTGCG
>CAYYXC010000109.1:0-4821 GCA_964475505.1 uncultured Chitinophaga sp. | reverse complement strand
GCAGAAGCGCTAGAAGGATTTTATTCATCTTCAAGGAGTTATGAGTCTGAATTAAAGTTTTTGAACGAATGGGTTAATCAACGCGTAGATGATAGTCAAGCCGTCATCCGGTTCATTCCAAAGAACAGAAATTTGGCTCCATTGCTCCGGGTCGCTGCGGTTTTCTTGGTTTTGATCGGGGCCGCCTGGATGGGATATATTTTTTGGCTTGAGCCCAAGCAACCTCTGCTGGCTGATAACAGATCCGCACAATCAGCCGAACAGAAACCGGCAGACTCCATTCCGGCCACACAAGCGGCACCAAGGGTAGTAAGCACCCCTGCTCCTGCCACCCCTATTGAAGTACCAGTGGCCGCACCTGTAACTGCCCAGAGCAATTCAACTAGCCCCATCCCGGCAGATAACGAAGAACCTTCCGGCAAACAAAATCTGCTGGCTGCCGCCCCGATGGCCAAACAGGAATCAAGCACCCCGGAAAGCAATATGGCCCAGCGCCAAAAAATCAGCAGCGATGAGTCAGCTGGCGAGTCGGATAAAATTTCCGTAAAAGAGGGCGCAAGGAGACTAGCCACCGATCTTACCGCTTCAGAAGTTGCCCCCAGCCCGGTGGTCGGATGGGCTGCCTTTGAGGAATACGTGGATCAAAACAAGGTATCTGCCCCTACCGCCAGCAATACGACGGTCGCTGTGGGCGTGATCCTGTCATTTGATGTATCAAAAGAGGGCAGACCAGCCAATATTAAGGTAGAAAAGTCGGCTGGTAGTTTCTACGACCAGCGGGCAATTGAGATACTGCAGAAAGGACCCGCTTGGATACCCAGTAAGTCAGGGAAAAGGGGCGAACTGCGGCTGAGGTTCTAATGCTACCTTTGTATTCTCAAACAATCCTCAATTATGAAACGTGTTGTACTTGCCGGACTTTTCTTGTCCGCTACCCTGCTTGCAGAAGCTCAACTGAAAACCCCCGCTCCCAGTCCTGCTCAAACAATTCGCCAGGATTTTGGATTGGGTGCTATTGAAATCTCCTACTCACGCCCCGGCGTTCGTGGCAGAAAGGTATTTGGTGATGTGGTCCCTTACGGAAATGTTTGGCGCACCGGTGCTAACAATGCCACCACCATTAGTTTCTCCGATGAAGTGAGCATTGGTGGGAAGAAAATAGCTCCGGGTAAATACGGGCTGTTGTCCATTCCTGGTGCTAAAAAGTGGATCATCATCATCAGCAAGCAAACGAATGTGACCAGTCCTGCCGACTATAAAGAAGATCAGGACGTAGTTCGCGTAAACGCAACTGCGGTTAAAAGCAAACAAGCAACGGAAACTTTCTCCCTCGCTATTCAAGACATCAGAAATACAAGTTGCAACCTGGTCATCAGCTGGGATAAGACCAGTGTAATGCTGCCCATCCAAACAGATATTGACTCCAAAATCATGGCAAGCATCGAAGCAGCCATGAAAACTGAGAAGCCGCCCTATTACAATGCGGCGATGTATTACATGGACAACGGCAAGGACCTCAACCAAGCACTCAGCTGGTTCGACAAAGCAACAGAAGTCAACCCCAATGCCTTCTGGATTCATTACCAGCGTGCCAATTGCCTGGCTAAACTGGGCAGAAAGGCAGAGGCGATTGCATCCGCAGAGAAATCCAAAAAATTGGCTGCAGACGCGAAGAATGGCGACTACGTCAAACTCAATGAAAAACTGATCGCTGAATTAAATAAATAATTCAGTCTTGAACCAACTGAAGAACCCCGTCACCCGACGGGGTTTTTTCTTGTATGAAACCCATTGAACAAGAGCGTTAGCAGTACAACCGCCAGCGCCCCAACCGGATTTAACCAGAGAAAACCCAACTTGAAAGAAGAGGGCCAATAATATCCATAGAGAAACACGCCCAGTACGATTAACTCACCAACGATCAAGGCCCAGAAAACGGCCGAGCCAGAACGAATACGAGGCAGAAACATAGCCACGAGAAACACACCAAGTATTACCCCATAAAACAATGAACCGAGAATATTCACCGCTTCGATCAAACTGTTTCCGATATTGTACGTAAACATGGCTACGACGATGCAAAAGATCCCCCACACCAGCGTGTATAAACGAGACATGCGATAGGCATGCTCGCCGGTTGCAGGCGCTTTGGCAATCCGCTGATGCACATCAACCATTGTGCAGGCTGCCAGTGAATTGATGGCAGCAGCAATGCTACCCCAGGAAGCCAGGAAAATCATGGCGATCAACAGACCAACCAACCCTGCCGGCATATGATCCAATACGAAACGAATGAAAATATAATTGGTGTCATTGCCGTCGCCACCGGGGATTTTTTCATTCAACCATCCTTTGACTTGTTTGCGCAGCCCATCTGATTCTTTTTGCAGTGCCTGTAACTGAGGTATGTACGCGCGGGCTGAATCAGTCTCTTGTCCGCCCGCAGATACGTAACGCGCAACGAGATCTCGCTTCTCCAAGAGCATCGAGTCATACTGAGCTTGCACCAGATGAAAAGAGTCACGATACTCGGATCGCTCCAGCCGCTCTACTTGCAATTCATTGAAAAGGATGGGCGCCCGCTCAAACGAATAAAAACTAAATAATAATGCCCCTACTAATAAAATCAGGAATTGCATGGGGATCTTGACCAACCCATTCATCAACAATCCCAGTCGGCTTTCCCGTATAGATTTACCTGTTAGAAATCGACCCACCTGGCTCTGGTCCGTTCCGAAATATGATAACGCAAGAAAGAATCCGCCGATCACGCCGCTCCAGATATTGTAATTGTCTGACCAATCAAAAGCACCATTCTTCATTCCGTCGGTGATCACATTCAATTTCCCCAACTTTCCACTGATATCAAGTGCGTCTATAAATCCCACCTGCTCCGGCATCAGTTTAACCAACAAAAAACCGGCCAGAAACATCGACAACAAAATGATTGCAAATTGTAGTTGCTGTGTATAAGCAACAGACCTGGCACCGCCGCTAAGCGTGTAGATGATCAGCAGCCCGCCCATGAACAGATTGGTCCAATAAATATTCCACCCCAACAAAGAAGAGAGGATCAATGAAGGGGCGAAAATGCTTATTCCGGTAGAAAGTCCGCGCTGCAGAAAAAACAGTACAGCCGTCAGTGTCCGGGTCTTTCCATCAAAACGATGCTCGAGGTATTCGTATGCCGTGATCACATTCCACTTCCGAAAATGTGGCACAAAAACAGCACTGATCACGATCATAGCGATCGGTATCCCAAAATAGTATTGCACAAAGCGCATGCCATCGGTATAACCCTGACCCGGTGCGGACAAAAAGGTTATAGCCGAAGCCTGTGTACCCATGATCCCCAACAATACCAATCCCCAGGGCAAATTTTGATTCGACCGAAAATATCCATCCAAATCACGTGTAGTTCGGCTGCGTCGGATGCCATACCACACCACTCCCAGCAACGTCAAACAAAGCACGATCCAATCCAGTGGTTTCATAAGACTGTGTTAGGAGAAAAATTGCGTGACGGACTTAAAAAGAAAAATACAAAGGATTAGCACCACCCACAAGGCGATATACCAATTCCTGAAATTCTCGGAGGGTGGTAAATTAGCCATGAGATGGAGTTTTTATTTGCGTGAATTTCTGATCCATCCAGTGAAAACTATGAGTCCGGCGATTATCAGTCCCAGCAAAATCCCTAACCGAACACGCTTGATCAGAATGCCCAATACGATACCCATCACAATGGCAAGCCACATCGCCCATTCGCTTCTTGCCTTTTTTGATTTGTTATTCATGGCGCTTTTTTGCAGACAAGGCAATCAGATTAGCTAATAACCGGTAGGCCCCGGGTACGCCTGCAGGTAATTGACGAAAAAGCGCCAAGCCCGTATAGGTAAACCAACCCTTTCCGTAGCGAGTGATCAGCAGGGAACCGTCATCAGACTTCTCTCCCGGATCAGCCATGCCAATCAAACGCGTAAAACGTCCGCTGGTATCAGCACCATGATAAATCGATCGCTCTTGAACCCAGCCATTAAAATCGCTCTCTGCAAGTTTATTGGGGTAATTGAATACAGGATGCTGCGGATCCAGAAATTTTACGGGAGCGGTTTCATCTGTTACACGTGTACGGGTTATGGAAAAAGGATAAGGTCCGATCTTCGCACGGACCGGTCCGATTTGACTGCTGGTGTTGTACTGAACAATCAGATTTCCTCCATCCGACACATATTGCATCAGGCGTTCATGTGCCTCGTTAAGCCACACATGGGTATTATATGCGCGCACCCCTGTAATAATTGCTTGGAAAGTGGAGAGATCCGTTTTACCCAACTCCTTTTGAGAAAGCCGCACCACTTCATATCCCATTCGCTCCAAGGCATCGGCTACTTTATCACCTGCTCCCTCAATATACCCAACGCGCTTACCTGAAATGTTAAGTTGAATGGGTACAACTCGTTGCGGTGTGTTGCGGAAATAATGTATCTCAGGCACATGATCGTACTCAATGCGGGTGATCCTGCCGGCCTGTGTAAGCACTTGATCATTCTTGGAATAGGCGCCAAACGTGTAAACACCCGGCGCAGCAGTGACTTTGGTGGAACGGCTGACCACCTCTCCTTTCTCCATTCTTTGAATATCACCCAACTCAATGGTATTGTTAGGCGCTACAGCGCGGATCTGCAAACCATTCAACGACTGATTTGCCTGCATCCGAATGGAAAGATCCACTTGTTGCTTATCGGATGTGACAAATACCAACTCATCCGCCGCATTTATCTCCGCCTGGGGACGAACCAACAATGGCTTGAATACCTC
>CAYYXC010000108.1:0-4845 GCA_964475505.1 uncultured Chitinophaga sp. | reverse complement strand
GATCTTTTTATTTTTATCACTGTTCTCTTTCACTATTTCAATAAAAGAATATACACTGGATAAGCCATGTGTAATAATATCAAAAACTTGTTGATTAAAAGAAGAAGCTGTTTCTGAAATTTTAACATATTCGTGATTCTCCTGTTCTTCTTTAGTTTTCATGAGATGACAATCTACGCATAAAACTTGGATATTAGCATCATCATTAGTGCCACCACTAGCCAATGGTTTAATATGATCCAAATGAAATTTTTTATCTTCAATAGAACATTTACATAGATTACAAGAATTATTTGATTTAGTTAAAAAATTCATTCTTTTTTCTTTGGTAAATTTAATTCTTTTTGTAGTTGAATTATAATGATTATTTCTCAATTGCATAGAAATTGCTCCAATGGTTTGATTTTTAAATTCAATTTTATCGTGTTTATCACCTACGCTATTATTATGAATATCTATTATAGCATTAATATCTTTGAAATTAATTCTACCATGAGTAGAATAATTAGGATCAATTGACAAAATAATATTTTGATCATTTTTATTAAATTTGATTTGAGTGATTGCTGTTGAATCGGAATGTTTTAAATTACTTGCTTCTGGGATGTAATGATGAATTTTAATGATATCCTGTAGTTTATCAGAAATATTTGTTTTATTGTGATAATCTACAGTTTTTTCATTATGGTTAACCGCCACTTTTTCGTTATAGATAATAAGTGCATTTTTATATTTTTCATCCATTAAATCTTTAATATCTACATTTTCAAAGATTACCCTATCAGCAAAAATATTAGTATCATCCATTTCATCAAGCATATCTGTCCTAATTTTTATCTCAATATCTTTTGCCTTTTCTACTAAACTTTTTGCTTTAAATTTATCCCTAACAATATACATATGATTATTTACTGAATAATAAATTAATGCTGGATAGTTTTTATTTTTTGTAATATATTTATCAAAACAATTAGTATTAATATCATAGGAATAATAGGATATATCATAGCTTTTCAAAATACTATTGATAGTTCTAGCTCTAACACCGTCGGCTAATTTCCAATTATCATAGCCAACAACGCCAGAATCTAGACTGCAATAAGATTTCTCAATTTCTTTAACCTTTTGAATTAATTTATCTCTTTGTAGTCCTTTGATTTGTTCACCATATAATTTACTGATTTGATCTATGACACATTCGCCATCCTTTTCTAATAGGCTATTATCCATTGGAATAAATTCATATTGGAAGGGTAATACGCTTCTCATAAATGAATCCATTTCACTATTTCCATTGGATGCTTGCACAACATCATCAATAAATACATCATCTACCTCTGTAAACTTTCCAGCATACTTTGCTTTTTGGGGGTTTGGGGCTATCTCGTCATTAAGATTTTGTATATATATTTGTTTGGCTTCTTCTTTTGATTTCGCCATAACTTCAGTAGTTCGTGTAATTGTATCATGATATGTTTTACCATAGTCAGTTAGCACGCCTTTTCTCTTTGAGTAATATTTAGTAGTGAGATTAGCATGCCCTCTAACATAATATTTAGTGGGCTTGTTGCTCCTGGTTAATCTACCAGTTGCAGTTTCTTTTGTTTGATATTGTTCTAGTAGCTCCAATCCCTTAATATTTGCTTTTTTATTCTTAGATGATAATTTATCAATAACTTTCCTAGCCGTTTGAACTGTAAGAATTTTACGATCTTTAAACAATTCTACGACCTGTTTCATCTCATTTTTATACTTATTTTTATCCGGGCTCACGGTAATGAGTGCATTCAATAAATTTACTTCTGCTTTTTTCACCATATATATTATTATACTATAATATATTTTTTTCTTTAAATTAAACTTACTTTATTAAACTTTAACAAAAATTATCTAATTAAATTAATTATTCAAAATAAATAAGATGTTTTTAGCTAATAAAAATATTTTTTTATATTTAACTTTAATTTTTTATTTAAAGAAAATAATTAGGCATATTTTCTTTTATATAAATTTAACTTAAAAAGAAAATTATATTATAGTATTATATATAAATGGAATCAAAAGTTGAAACAAATAATGATACTGTTGAAATTAAGAATGAAATAGATAATGATACAACTCAACCTGAGGTTGTAAAAAAGAAACGGGGCCGCCCTAGGAAACATCCACAACCTGAGCCTAAACCGCAAACAACCGAAGGTGATGAACCTAAGGAACCAAAAAAGCGGGGACGACCAGTTGGATGGCGTAGCACCAAAGTAAAACCTGTCAAAGAACCCAAAAAGAAAGGCAGGAGAAGAATATATGAAGAAGGAACTATAGCAAAACCAAAAGATCCTGATTATTTTAAAAATTATTATAAGAATATCACATATGTAAAAAGACAAGCCAAAAGACTTGAGAAAAAACTACAAGAACAAAATATCAATAATTAGTTAAAATAAATTAAATTTTATTTTATTTTAACTAATCTCATAATTATAATATTATAAATTTCTATGGATAATTATATATAATGGTAGTATCCTTTGAAATATTAGAGCCTATATTCGCAGGGATAGTTGTTAGTATAATCTCGAGATATATTATAAATAATGATCAAATAAAAAGCTGTTGTAATAAACCTGAGCAAGATTTGACACCACCAGAAGAGATAGATGAATCAAGCAGTAGTAATACTACAATTTGCTCTGATCCAAATGTTCATATAATTTCTCATAGTCAATAATTTTCTATTATAATTAATATATAATAATGCAAAAACAAATAGCACCTGACATTAAACCTATAGATGTAAAACAGTTTACAGTCAAACAGAGTAAATATGATGTCGTGGGAAAGCTTCCTATCAGAAGTATTATATTAGGACCAAGTGGCTCGGGGAAGTCTGTTCTATTACAAAATATGATTTTGGATATCTATAAAGATTGTTTCAGTCGTATCTACATCTGGTCGCCATCTATTAACATCGACTACACATGGCAACCAGTTAAACAATATATTGAAAAAAATTTGAAAGTTGATCCTGAAGAGGAAAAGATTTATTTTGATAGTTATGAACCTGATGAATTAGAAAATGTCATAAATACTCAACACAAGATAACTAATTATATGAAAAAGAATGGATCCACTAAATTATTCCAAATTTTAATTATTATTGATGACTTTGCTGATGATCCAAGCTTTACTAGACAATCAAAATTATTACATTCATTATATACACGTGGTAGGCACAATCAGATCTCAACAATCACATCAACTCAAAAATTTAGTGCAATACATCCAATAGTGAGAGTTAATGCCACAGAGCTTTACATTTATAGACTTAGGAACTACAAGGACTTGGAAGCTTTTATAGAAGAAGTATCAGCTATAATGGACAAGAAGGCTATATTAGATTTTTACAACTACGCCACCTCTGCCCCTTATGGCTTCCTTTACGTCAAGCTCACAGAAAAGAATAAGGACAATATTTTTTATCAAAACTTTAAGAATAGATTAACTATTCAAAATCAAGATTAATTTCATAGTATAGTTTATATGACTAAATTATACTATGAAATATTTTGTGCTTATATTCCTGATTCTGATAATGAAGATATATATGAAACAAAAATAATTTATAAAACTAAAATATTTGAAACAATACCACCACCAGATTTTATTCCAACTAATGAATATAATTATCATAAAATTAAAAAATCAAAATATATCAAAAAACATTAAAATCAAATTAATGATATAATAGAATATATGATTAATTTGATTTACCTATAAACTACAAAATTATGTGCAGAATTTTGACCAGTTCCATTTGTTTTTACACATTGCATGACGAATCCACTAGCTGTTCTACTTGGAAATGTTGCAGCAAGCGAAGTCAAAATTCCTTGTGTCCATGTAATACTAACAATATAATTAGCATCTGGTAGTGGTGTTGCAAAATTTACCTCATAGCGACCATCAGATGGTCTATTACAACTGAATCCAATTTTACCAACAGAGAGAACAACAGCTCCGAGTCCATCAATATTACCAGCGCATAATGGTTTGAACATATCAACATTATTAAAACTCATTGAAGATCCCCAAAATCCATGATTACCATTAGTATCTACTGCATATCTAACATTGTTTATAGTTCTATCTGCTATTTCAAAAGCACCTGTATCCATAGATCTTAATTCATAATTCTTTCCATTTGTAGCAGTATTATTAATTTGCATATTAACATATTGCATACTTCCACTAACTCTAAGAGCTGTTTCATTATTTGTTGTATTCTGAACTCCACCAACAATAGAAACTTTTGCATCTGTTGTTGATGCCGTTCCTATTGCAACAGAATTTGAAGCTACTATTAAATCACCACCAGCATTTATAGTTCCTGTAAAGTTATGATTACCATTAGTATCTATTGAATATCTTGTAGCACCGCCTGTCCTATCAGTTATATCAAAGCTACCACTACTAGTTGATCTAACTTCATACCTTTTACCATTTGTAGCAGTATTTTCTAATTCTATCTTAATATTATTTAATCCACTTGAAACTCTTATAGCTGTTTCTTCATTTGGTTCATTTTGAACACCACCAGCAATTTGTAAAGGTGCATTAGTAGGTAATGTTTTAATTCCAATATAACCAGTCTCAGATATTGTAGTATTTGGTGATGAGTATAAACCAAATTTAATATTTCCAGTTAGATTCATATTATTAATCTTAACATCATCAATGAATGTAATATACCCTCCTAATGTTTGTTTTTTAATTGCATTTACTGATAATAAATTACTTACATTTGCATTATAAAAATTAACATTATCACCAAATACTGGATTCTGA
>CAYYXC010000107.1:2490-4931 GCA_964475505.1 uncultured Chitinophaga sp. | reverse complement strand
GAAGGAGAGCGTCGCTGGGGACATAATGTGGAGGACAGCTTTTATGCCCAACACCAACTGGAAGCATTGAACTTACAACATACAATTCTGGAGGAAATGCAGGGATGCGGAAGCCAGATGACGGATCTGGAACTCAGAGCACTACTCGGTTGCTTCCTATTCAGCGGAGATGATACAGACAAACGAATACGCGTGCTCAGTGGCGGTGAAAAAGCACGCGTTGCATTGGCTAAAGTAATTGTCAGCAAAGCCAACTTTCTGTTGCTGGATGAGCCGACCAACCACCTCGACATGCATAGTTGCGATCTACTTATCGATGCGTTGAATAAATATGAAGGCACGTTGCTGCTGGTCAGCCACGACCGCTATTTTGTATCGAAAACAGCTAATAAGATCTGGGAGATCGCAGACGGAGAAATCAAGGAATTCAAAGGAGGATATGAAGAATGGGTAGCCTGGAAACAGCGCATGGGCAAAGAAGAAACGACGAGCGCTGCACCTCAAAAAACTAAGAGCACTCCACCTCCATCACCGGCTAAATCGCCTGACCCTACCCCACCTGCTGCCACCATCTCTTCTGGGCCGATCGACAAGGAAAAGAAAAAGGAACTGCAACGGGTGCAAAAAGAATTTCAGCAATTGGAAGCAAAACTCGCCGAGTTGAAGACGGAAAAAGAAAAACTGGAATCGGCACTAGCTAGTCCGGAGGTATATTCAAACAAAGCCAGTTTTCAATCGACCGAGCAATCTTACCTGCAGGTTTCACAGCAATGGGAAGCGGCAAACCGTCGATATGAGCAAGTTTTTGAACGCATGATGGAGCTGCAAGGATAGCAGCATCACAGTCCAGTAATTAGCTCTCAGAGTTTGGAGATCTGCTGATCAACGATGGAGCGAATTTTTTCTTCGCGCGCAATGGCCTCGTTTTCGATCTTGGCTCCCGTCTCCAATACAGACTTTACATAATCGGCATCGTTGCACCCTGCTGCATTGATACGCACATTCATGAAAGCACCCAATACAGCAGCACGTGCACAAAGAGCGCCTACTCCGGCATCGGATACAGAATTGGGATTGCCATGTATGGCCATGGCCTCAATGATGTCCATTGACCGCAAGGACAATTGCATCACTTGTAATGGAATCTCCATTGCCTGCTTGGTTGCCATCTGAATAGCCTCGTTTCGAGCAGCTTTCTCTTCAGCGGTTCCTTTGGGCAAACCAAAGGCCGCCATAATAGAATCAAATGCACGGGTGTCGGCATCTACCAGCATCAATAATTGCCGACGAAGATCTTCTCCTTTTTCTGCCCACTCACTGAATTCAGCCCAACGATCATCCCATCCCTTTTTGTGTGAGGAGAGATTGGCGACCATCGTAGCCAATGAAATTCCAAGCGTACCTACGTATGCAGAGATCGATCCGCCACCGGGAGCCGGACTCTCGCTCGCAGTCTCCTCCGAGAAACGTGCCAGCGATTGGCCGATCAATTTCTGTTCGGCTGAATCTTTCAGCAAATATTCAATGATGCGCTCTTCCGGCTTGAATGGAGTGAGTTCATCCAATCCCATCGAACGAACCGCTATATCGATCAATGCTTTTTCAGAAACGCCGACGGAACGATGTTGTTTTCTTAGAAAATATTTTCCGGCTTCGGTCAATGCAGAAAGTGGAACTAACCCTACCAATTCGCTTCCTGTCACCCGCAATCCGCGGTCACGTGCGCGTTCGCACACTTCGTCAAAGGCTACATGCAAGGAAGTAACCCGAATATTGGTGAGGTTCATACTGATTTGAGCGATTCCATACTCCTCAATGAACCAACCGATGGCCTTTACTGATTTCAGCGACCCCGGTATTTGCACCGGATTGCCATTAGCATCTTTTACGATCTGTCCGTTCTCTCTTTTCACTCGACCCGCCTCGCGCACATCAAAGGCAACCGCGTTGGCCCTACGGGTGGAAGTGGTATTCAGATTCACATTGTATGCGATCAGAAAATCGCGCGCACCAATAACCGTTGCGCCGCGCTTGGTATCCATTGCGGCCGGACCAAAATCGGGTTTCCATTCAGGCTGCTGGATCTTTTTGAAAAAACCCTCGTATTCACCGGCACGAATAACGGACAAATTTTTCCTTGCCGGATTGGATTGTGCTTCTTCATACAAATAAACAGGTATCTGAAGCTCTTCCCCCACCCGCTTAGCTAAGCGTTGTGCGTATACAGCAGTCTCTTCCATGCTGATTCCGCTGATGGGAATAAGGGGGCAAACATCGGTGGCGCCCATACGAGGGTGCTCTCCTTTATGCTGAGACATATCGATGCATTCACCGGCACGCTGAATAGCCCGAAAAGCTGCCTCGATAACAGCTTCCGGCTCACCCACGAACGTGACTACGGTGCGGTTGGTTGCCTTACCAGGGTCTACATTCAGCAAACG
>CAYYXC010000107.1:0-2480 GCA_964475505.1 uncultured Chitinophaga sp. | reverse complement strand
CCACTGCTTCGATGACTTGGGTGATTTGACGGATGATCTCCGGATTAGAACCCTCGCTGAAATTGGGCACACATTCAATGATACGTTTCATATACAAGCAGTTCATTTCTTAATAAAATGCTCCGTTGATCATCACCCGCTCTATCGGATTTTCTCCAAATGAGTAAGGAAGATATGATAACGTGCGCATGGGTTTGGTAAAAATCAAATTGGCTTTTTTTCCTACAGCAATACTTCCGACCTCATTTGATAGGTCCATGGCAAAAGCTCCGTTGATGGTCGCAGCATTTATCGCTTCCTCCGGAAGCAAGCGCATTTGAGTACATGCCAATGAAACGACCAAGTTCATATTATAAGAGGGTGAACTACCCGGATTAAAATCCGAAGCCAAGGCAATTGCAGCGCCTGCTTCCACTAAGGAGCGTGCCGGCGGATAAGGTGCCCGTAAAAAAAGTGAGCAGCCCGGCAAAAGTGTTCCGATGGTCTTTGATTTTGCCAAGCAATTGATAGCAGAATCATCCATGCATTCAAGGTGATCAACGCTTACCGCATGGTTTTGCACCCCCACCTCTACTCCTCCGGAAACAGAAAGTTGATTCGCATGAATTTTAGGTTGGAGTCCATAAGCAGCCGCCGCCTGAAGAATGATTTCAGTTTCCTGCGGAGTGAAAAAACCTTGCTCGCAAAAAACGTCTACATAATCGGCCAACTGCTCAGAAGCTATGCGCGGAAGCATCTCCTCAATCAGAAGCTGCACGTATGCCGAACGATTTTCTTTATACTCTACCGGAAAAGCATGTGCACCCAAAAAGCTCGCTTTGATGGGGATGGGTGATTCTTGCTTGAGGCGACGAATAACGCGCAACATTTTGATTTCAGCCTCGGTAGTAAGTCCATAACCGCTTTTGATCTCTATGGCACCAGTTCCCAACCGAATCGCCGCTTGCAAGCGCTCCGAAGCCATAACGAATAATTCCTCTTCGTCGCAGGCCTGTAATTTTTTTGCAGAATTCAAAATACCTCCACCTTTGGCAGCGATCTCGGCATAAGAGGCGCCTTTTATCTTATCGACAAATTCCTCTTCCCGCGTTTGAGCAAAGACCAGGTGTGTATGGCTATCGCACCAAGCGGGCAGAATAAAATTAGAAGACGCATCCAAAACCTGATCAAATGCTCCGTGGTCTTTTGATAAGGCGGGCATATTTCCAAAGTCAGCGATTCGACCATTATCAATGACCAAATACGCATCCTCGATCGATGATAAAACAGACAGCGCTTCACCACGAAGTAGTTCCGTTGGATCCTGAATACCCGTCAAACATTTGATATGTTTGATCAGGATTTTCATGGAGTTGCACATTCAATAACCATAGCGCTAGCTCCGCCTCCGCCGTTGCACATACCAGCCGCACCAAATCGTGCTTTCTTGTGGCTGAGCACATGGATCAAGGTAACCAGAATACGAGCACCGCTGCAACCCAGCGGATGCCCCAGCGATACTGCCCCGCCATTAACGTTGACCTTTTGCGGATCGATTCCCAGTCGCTTGATGTTCTCAATAGCTACTACAGAGAACGCTTCATTTATCTCCCAAAAATCGATCTGACCGATGTCCATTTGTGCTTTTTTCAAAGCGTCCGGAATGGCAATGGCAGGTGCTGTGGTAAACCATTCAGGTGCTTGCTCCGCATCGGCATATCCGCGTACGTATGCTAAAGGCATCAATCCCAACTCACGGGCCTTGTCGGCCGACATAAGGATCAATGCCGCAGCTCCATCGTTCATGGTGGAGGCATTCGCGGCAGTCACCGTACCTTCTTTGATGAAAGCTGGTGAAAGGGTCGGGATTTTTTCAAACTTCACCTGATAGGGCTCCTCGTCATTGGAAACAACGACTGGATCGCCCTTGCGTTGGGGAATTGAAACAGGCACGATCTCATCATTGAATAATCCATCCTCCCATGCTTTTTGAGAACGCTTGTAACTCTCCACAGCAAAGGCGTCTTGATCTGCACGGGTGATCTGACAAGTGCTGGCACAAAGTTCAGCCGCAATACCCATAGCTTTTCCATCATACACGTCGGTTAATCCGTCCTTGGCCAAGCCATCGATCAGTGAAACGTTTCCGTATTTATTGCCCCAACGAAGGTTTTCTGAATAAAAAGGAACATTGCTCATGCTTTCCATGCCACCTGCAACGACAACCTCTGCATCTCCCAATTGAATGTGTTGAACAGCCATTGAGACCGCCTTCATACCACTGGCACAGACTTTATTGACGGTTGTACAACGAACCGAGTCGGGCAAACCGGCAAACTTAGCGGCCTGTCGAGCCGGGGCTTGTCCCATATTGGCTTGCAATACGGCACCCATGAAAACATCGGTTACTGCATTGAAAGAAAGACCAATTCGATCCAGAGCGCCTTTTATGGCAACGGCTCCAAGTTGAGTGGCAGATAAGGATTTGAGTGATCCGCCGA
>CAYYXC010000106.1:0-5011 GCA_964475505.1 uncultured Chitinophaga sp. | reverse complement strand
CCTCTCTCTCCGCAAACAATATCAGCCCCGCATACACGCGGGGTTTTTTATTTAAGTCATCGCCCAACTTAGGTAAGACTTGAAAAGATTGCGAATGGCAACTTATTTTTTGGCCGGATTTGCCTTCTCAAGCAACCGGATTTTTTTGACCTCCGCCTGCGCTATTTGCATAGGCACTTTTCCACTACGAACCACCACCGCTTTCCCTTTAAATTCGATCACCTGCCCGTGACGACCTGTTTTTCTTACCAGAACGGTATCTCCAACAACTAACTCCCCTGTCAATTCCTCATGCGGAAAAGAAGCCTCTGGTCCATTTTTTTCTTTGGAAGCAGCGGGGCGCTTCGGAAATAGAACTTGCGCCATTTCTTTCATCGCCTTTTCCTTGTTGGGATTTTTTCGCCAATCCTGCAACACCAATTTTAACTTCCGCTCAAGGTCCTTCAATTCTTTCCAACGTTCAGCAGCGATCCTGTTTTGCTCCCGCAGCAAGGCGATTTCCTGTCGGTGTTTTTCTTTATCCAACACGCGCTCCATTTCGGACTGGAGGCGCTGATTCTCGAACAACAACTTGTTCACCTCCCGCTGCTTCTGTTGCAACTCCGCCAACTCCTTTTCAGAGCGATGCAACAATTTATCGAGCCGCACGTGATCTTCATTGACCAAACGCTTTGCCCGGTCAATCAACATTTTATCCAAGCCAATGCGCTGCGCAATCGCAAACGTGTAAGAACTACCCGGCTTGCCCACTTGCAATCTGTAGAGTGGTGACAAGGTCTTTTCATCGAAGGCCATGGCTCCGTTGATCAAACCTGGCGTTCTTCCAGCCATAACCTTCAAATTCAAATAGTGCGTTGTTACCACACCCATCGAATGCTTGCGTAAAAACTCCTGTAACATCACTTCCGCAAAAGCACCGCCCAGATCGGGATCACTTCCGCTTCCCATCTCATCCACAAAAAACAGGGTTCGTCCATTGGCCGCTTCCAAAAAAGACTTCATGTGCATCAAGTGACTGCTATAAGTGCTGAGCTCAAACTCCAAACTTTGTGCATCACCCATTTGAATCATTAGTTGCTTGAATAAGCCCAGGCGTGTGCCTGGACCAACCGGAACCAACAATCCACTCTGAGCCATCAGCTGAATGAGCCCGATGGTCTTCATCGCGACCGTCTTGCCGCCGGCGTTGGGACCACTGATCACCAAGATCCGATTCTCTGCGGTCAGCGAAATATCAAGCGGTATGGTAGGCTTCCCATTGGATTGATTGTACAACAGCAACAAAGGGTGACGAGCCTGCACCAAGTGTACGCCTGCAGCCATTTCCATCTCCGGCATCTGTCCATCCATCTCCATCGCCAAGCGAGCCCTTGCCCGGATGAAATCAAATTGTCCCAGACGTTCATAGTATTGTTGGAGTACTGGCTGATAAACGGATAATTCAGCAGTGAGTGCACGCAAGATGCGGATCACCTCTGCACGCTCCTCATTCTCCCATTCAAAAACCTCGTTGTTCAACTCGATGGTCTCCTCCGGCTCCAAAAAGGCAGTTCGCCTGCTTTCGCTTTCTCCATGTAAAATCCCCCTTACCACGCGCTTCTGTTCGGCCAATACGGCAACGACGCGCCTGCCATTGAGAAAACTCTCTTCAATTTCTGCCAGCCATCCTTGCTTTTGCAACTTCTGCACGATGCGCTCGAACATAGTACGCAACTCTTGCCTTTTCCGATGCAAGCGCATACGCACCTGATAAAGACGTTTGGAGGCCTGATCGCGTACCTGTCCGTTCGGCTCCAACACCTCATCGAGACGTTCAGCGATCTTCTTATCGTAAACAGAGTCGTCTAATACCATCGCCATTGATGGATAGGCCTCCCTGCGCTCCATATTGAACCAGCGATAGATTGATTCGGTGTCGTTTAATAAACGACGGATCTGTACCCATTGCTCACCCGTCAACACGGCTCCGGGCACACCTAACAGGCGCAATTCCCGGGCGATAGACAAGGGCTCCTCCGTTGGGAAAGCAAGTCCCTGATCGAGTATCCATTTGAATTCCTGGGTTTGTCCGAGTGCCAGCCTTATGTGATCGACCTGGTTATGGATCCTAATGGCACGGGCTCGCTCCTTGGCCCACTCCCCCCGGCAATGCGTGACCAAACGATCCACTACCCGATCAAACTCGAGTTGCGTAGGGGCAGAGGCAGGAAATAATTTCATTTTGTTAATAGATTACCAAGGCTTCCAAAACCGGCACAAAACTCGGATTTTTGCGCTCGCCATGAACAGAATCATTTTAATCTGCTGGATGCTGGTGGCAGGATTTTACTCCTGTGCACAGGTCAATAAGCAAACAGACAAAATACCTCCTATGCAGGACAATAACACCAAAAACAACTCAACCGGTTCCACTACCGAAATCGCCACGCTGGCCAATGGCTGTTTCTGGTGTACCGAAGCCATTTTCATGTCGCTGGAGGGAGTGATTCAGGTAACCTCCGGATACACTGGCGGAAAAATAAAAAATCCCACTTACAAAGAAGTATGCAGCGGACTTACCGGTCACGCGGAATGCTTACAGATCGTATATGATCCTTCCAAGATCCGATTTGAGGAATTGCTGGAAGTGTTTTGGTCCACCCACGACCCCACCACGCTCAACCGACAAGGAAATGATGTGGGCACTCAATACAGAAGCGCCATCTTCTATCACAACGAGGAGCAAAAACAAAAATCAATTCAGTACAAAGAGGCGCTGGATAAAAGTGGCGCGTTCGATAATCCTATCGTTACTGAGATTACCCCCTTCGATATTTTTTATCCTGCTGAGGGCTATCACCAGCGATACTACGAATTGAATGGAGACAGTAATCCTTACTGCCAGCTGGTAATTCGTCCCAAATTGGAAAAATTCCAAAAGGTATTTGCCGAGAAATTAAAAAAAGACTGATCAATCTTTGTAGGTCCGGCGCAACTCCAACAAATTCTGCGCGGTGGGCATAAACCCTCGAACACCCGGCTGAACCAGGCGTATCACTCGATCATACCAAAGAGGAATCACCGGTGCCTCTTCGATGATGATCCGATCTGCAGCTTGATACAAGCGATAGCGAACCGAATCATTCACCTCCTGAATGGCTTGCTCAAATAACTGATCAAATCGATCGTTACGAAACCGCGTGTAATTGGGCGGAGCGGGATTTTTAGAGTAGAAAACAGATAAGTAATTCTCCGCCTCCGGATAATCAGCGATCCAGCAGGCTCGGAAAAAAGGTGATTCCCCCTTGGCCGTCAGATCCAACAACAAGGATTTTTGAACCACATCCACTTGCACCCTGATGCCCACCTCTCCCAACTGCCTGGCGATGAAATTCGCCATCTCCGCATAAATGGGTATCGTCTGCAATTGAATGACCGGCAGCCCTTTTCCACCCGGATAACCAGCCTCTGCAAGCAACTGCATGGACCGAAGCGGATCATATCGATACCCTCTTACCTGCAGGGAATCAAAAGAAGGAAGTCCCTCCGGAATAAAACCCGATTCCGCCGGTGTACTCAGGGAATTTCGCAAATAGAGGATCATCTTTCGCCGGTCAAATCCGTAGTTGATCGCCTGCCGAATTTTTTTGGATCGCAATCCATCCGCTGCAAGCGTCGAATCCATCACGATGCCCAAATACTCTGTATTCAAATACGGATGGGTTTGTAATACGACTATGCCTTTCCAGGAAGATTTTAATTCTCCTGTCTTCAATAAAACCTCGTCTTTGAAAGATGCATCGAGATCGTTTATGAAATCCAACTTCCCCTGCCGAAACAACAGAAACTCGGTGGCTTTGCTGTCGTAAAAACTAACGCGAATGCCGGATAAATAGGGCAAGGCCTTCCCCTGCCCATCTTTCTCCCAATAGCGTTCATTACGTTTTAGTAAAAGCGTCTGTCCCTCCGCCCAGGCAGCGAATTGAAAGGGACCAGTACCCACCGGATGTTTCCTGAAATCAGCTCCATAGAAGTCAACCGCCTCGGGTGCTACTACGGAACAATATTGCATGGATAGAATTCCAAGGATCGGGTGATAAGGACGAAGCAGGTTCAATCGAAAAGTAGAATCATTCAATGCTTCAAAAGGCCGAATGGAATCAAGTTTATCGCGGAAGATCCATGAACCCGGACTGGCCAATTGAGGATCCAACAACCGTTGAAAAGAATAAACCCAATCCGCGGCGCGCATTCGACGACCTTTCCCTACGGGGAAAACCGGATCGTCGTGGAAATAGATATCCGTCCGTAAGAAAAAAGTATAGGCGCGTCGATCCGAACTAACCGACCAAGTTTTGGCAGCGGAGGGAGATAATCCGCCTGCGGAATCAACCTCTACCAACGTGTTATACAACTGATGCGTTGCCCAAATGGTGGATTGGCTTTTTGCAAAAGCCGGATCCAAAGAAGAAATACCGGAGGAATCGTTGTATCGAAAATAATGATCATCGATGTCGGATGCGGGTTGACAAGACAAGCCCAGCAAACAGAGTAGAAAATTATGAATAGGAAAACGCATCAGTTGAACCCTTCGGGCTAAATTAGCAAATCAAGTCATGGCCTGATGATCTTACCCAAAACATTGCTCACTCTTTTACTGATCGGTTACGCCGCAACGGTTTGTGCGCAAGCTCCAGCCGCGAACTTCGACCGTCAAGATACGCTTCGCGGTTCGATCGGTTCGCACCGGGCTTGGTGGAACGTATTGCACTATGAGTTAACACTGGAGCCGGATTATGAAAAACGAGCAATCAAAGGAAAAAATCGAATTGAATTCAATCTGACTGGCGAGCCGATCACCAATCGGATGCAAATTGACCTACAGGCCCCTATGCAGATCGACCAGGTACTACTTGGCCAACAATCCCTTCCCTTCTCGCGTGAGGGCAATGTGTATTGGATCGACTTGAGCAACCACGCCTCCCTGATCCCCAAAAGCAAAAAAATCGCTGCCCAGCTGGAGATTCGCTTC
>CAYYXC010000105.1:0-5067 GCA_964475505.1 uncultured Chitinophaga sp. | reverse complement strand
CTCTTCTTCTACTTCCCAGTTGATGCACTCACCGATCTCGGGGTGATCGAGGTCGGGACAAACCATTTTAGCAGCCCGACGAGTTGTTCCGCCTGATTTGATGGCACCTGCGGCGCGGTCACCGATCTTCAAGAAACTCATCAAACCGGATGAACTTCCGCCCCCGCTCAACTTCTCTCCTTCTCCACGCAGGTTGGAATAGTTGGTTCCAACACCGGAGCCATATTTGAAAATGCGCGCCTCCCGAACCCAGAGGTCCATGATACCGCCTTCATTTACCAAGTCATCATCTACACTCAAAATGAAACAGGCATGCGGCTGGGGACGCTCATATGCATTCTGTGATTTTTTTAGTTGCCCATCGGCTGGATCAACATAATAGTGGCCCTGTGGCTTGCCCGCAATGCCATAGCTCTCGTACAAACCGGTGTTGAACCACTGGGGACTGTTGGGCACGCACATCTGATCTAAGATGGAATACACCAACTCTTCATAGAAGACCTGCGCATCCTGCGTGCTGGCAAAATAACCATAACGCTCGCCCCACACGCGCCAACAGTTGGCCATGCGATGAGCTACTTGTTTTGCAGAGCGCTCTCTTCCCAATGTTCCGTCGGGTTGAGGTACACCTGCTTTGCGGAAATATTTCTGTGCAAGGATATCCGTTGCAATCTGACTCCATTGCTTGGGGACTTCCACATCGGTCATTTCAAATACCACCTCACCGGATGGATTGCGGATCACAGAGGTTCGGTAGTCGTATTCGAATTGATCAAATACGGATATGTCGTCACGCGTGAAGCGGCGCTTGAACTGCAATCCTTTCGGAGTGGCTGCTTGCTTTTTGGTTGCCATAGATATAGAGAACTTTTAATGGGTTTTGGCTCTGGTTTGGATCAAAACACCTCCACGGCGGGAGGTGTTCTTACGAAAATATTTTTAGCTCCTTGAAATTCCATGTCTGAAATTTACACATCGTGTGGAAAAGGGCGTGCAACACTGTGAAACGCCCGCTGGACAGTGTTTTCATCATTTTTTCACATGCATGCTCAAAAGATGGAGAAAAAAATTTTGGAAATTTCATACATACTTGCTCTCCCAATGAAAACAGGTATTTCAAATAAATTTTTTGACAAGCTAACACCGGTGCATTGAGGGCAGTTTGTCCACAATCAGTCGATCGGCTAATCCGGTTTGTATAGCTTTGAGACAATCGCTACCATGTATCGTTCAACCATTCTTCTGCTGGCACTGTACTTGCTTCTTTTTCCGGCCATTGGCCAGGCACAACCCGACGCCGCGGCCTGGGGCAGCGTATTTGTGAACGGACCCTATCGAAAAGGGTGGGGACTTCATCTCGACATGCAGGTGAGAAGCGATGAACAAATGCAGCAAACAAAAACCTGGTTGTTCCGCCCCGGCATACAGTATCAGTTGAATAAACAAAACCTGATCACAGTCGGATATGCATACATACTTGGGCTAAAGAAAGAACCCGGCATAAAAGCACAGCTGCCTGAGCATCGGCTTTGGCAACAATGGATGCTGATGCATCCGCTGGGACGATTCAGTCTTCAACACCGCCTGCGTTTCGAAGAGCGTTTCATAGGCGCCATTCGCTACCAGGAAGGGGCAGGCATCCCCACTACTCCCATTTTTTCGACACGGCTGCGGTATTTCAACCGGATGATCCTACCCCTGTCCGGAATCAGACCTTTTGAGAAAGGGATCTTTGGTGCGCTTCAAAATGAGGTATTTCTACACATTACAGGAAAAAATGATCTGACGGGAAAGACGATGGATCAAAATCGATTTTATTTAGCCATGGGCTACCGTGCGAACCGCACGTGGGATGCGGAATTTGGTTACATTCGTCGGGATTTACAAACCGAAACCAAATTACTCAACCTGCACACCTGGCAATTCGCCATCTATTTTCGTCCTTGACATTGATCAATTAAGTTTTTTCCTGAATTTTATCTTTTATGCCCAATACCAAGGCGCATCTATACAATGAATTGGTCCGACGAAAAGCGGCGGGTATAAAATCCTTCGCGGTACTCATCGATCCCGACAAGTTGCCCCTTTCAGCGGTGCCGGCATTTATCGAGAAAACCCAGGCGGCCAACGTAGATTTTTTACTGGTAGGTGGAAGTTTGGTGGTCAGCAATCAATTGGATGCCCTGGTTCAAAAAATCAAATCCCTCAGCTCCACTCCTGTATTCTTATTCCCGGGTAGTCCCAGTCAACTCACCCCCTCTGCGGATGCACTTCTGTACCTTTCACTGATATCCGGAAGAAATCCGGAATTACTGATCGGACAGCATGTGATCTCTGCTCCGGCTGTAAAACAAAGTGGATTGGAGATCATCCCCACCGGGTACATGGTGGTGGATGGAGGAATGCCCACCACAGTGTCGTATATCCGCCATGCCAATCCCCTGCCCTCTCATAAAAACGAAATAGCCGTATGTACGGCCATGGCCGGTGAAATGCTGGGTATGAAATTGATCTATCTGGATGCAGGAAGTGGCGCCTTGAACCCAGTGCCAACTTCCATGATCAAGGCGGTAGCCCAACAGATCGAAGCACCCCTCATTGTGGGTGGCGGCATTACCACCCCTGAAAAAGCGGCTGAAAATTGTGCTGCCGGGGCCGATGTGATCGTCGTTGGAAACGCAATTGAAAAGGATCAAAACATCATCCTTTCCCTGAGCAAAGCCGTGCATAGCTCCTCCAAAACGTAGATCTACGAAGTAGTCCTCGCAAACCCGTTAGGCATTAACCATTAGTCACTCATTTTCGACTCCCTTTTTCTCTTTTCCCCCTGCTGGTTGAAGGTAGGTTTGTGTTCCATACCAATCAGCCATGAGCCGTCCAACCACCATCCTGTTCCGCACACTTTTGATCCTGGCGTTTTTTACACTTGCTCCCCGACTGAGCAATGCCCAGGGACGAGTGGTGATCAATGAATTCATGCCCTGGCCCGGAACCAGCTGCGTTACCACTTCCGAGTTTGTGGAATTGCTCAACTTCGGACCGGGTCCGATCAACATTGGCTGCTATATCCTCACTAACGGAAACTATTCCATCAGCATCCCTGCCGGAACCATTCTGCAGCCCGGTCAATACTATGTGATCGCCGGACGGAATTCCATCCCGGCCGGTTGTGGCAATATCGATAGCACCATCCGAGTGCACCTGAACTGGAACACTTGCGGATGTACCAGCGCCCCTATCCCCACCACCGGAGATGGTTTCATGGAGGATGGAGGAAATGCGAATGTTAAATTGGTTCTGCTCGATCCCCAATTGAAAGTAGTAGATGCTATCTCCAGAACCCTGCCCCCCTCCGGCAACACTACCATTACCACCAACAATCCTATAGGTGGTTGCCAGAACGTAACTTTTAATCTGGATAATCTCAACGTGACATACGAAACAGTTGGTATTTCTACCGGAAACTCCAACAGTTTTGCCCGCACCACCGACGGCGATTGCGGATGGGTAAAGGATCCTCAACAAAGTGCCGGTGCTACCAACACCCGCGCTGGTGAGATCATTAACAGCCAGTTCAGTTTCTATTATGTGAAAGCCAGCGGTTGTAATAACGACGGCGCCGTAGCCGTCAGCGTTACAGGTGATCCTACCGGCGTATTACCGGTCTCTTATATCCTCGCCAAAGACAGCGATAACAGCGGAACCTTTGACATGACTGATCAGTATACCAGCGTTATTGGAGTCAATTCCACCACGATCGATATTAACAATCTTAGTCCCGGCAACTACCGCCTGACTGTTTCTTCTGCCAGCGGATGTTTTCTGCGCACCTTCCCCTTCAATTTGACCGCTTGCGCGGTGGTTACCTTACCACTGACCCTCCACAACTTTCAAGCGACCAGGCAGAATGAGGATGTTCGCTTCAACTGGAAGATCGAAGAGGCCAATTTGTTGGAGGAAGTGATCCTGGAAGGAAGCAGCAATAGCCACAATTTTCAGGCGCTTAGGGTGCTGCCGGTACCTACAGGTATTCCTACTGACTGGATCAATCAAATCCAATTCCCCGTTTCTTCCGATATCCGCTTCGTACGATTGAAAATGATCACCCACATGCAAGAGCAAAGCTGGTCCAAAACCATTCAGCTCAGCAACGGCCCCGAGCGCGGTGCAGATCGGATCTATCCGAATCCTACCAACGGACATGTGCAAATGGAGACTGAATTTCAACAAGCCGGAACCACTGAGATTCGCGTATTGAGCCAGAGCGGTCAGGTACTGCGCCAGTTCCGTCAGCCTGTACAAAGCGGTTTGAATCGCATCCAAATGAACCTAACAGACTTGCCTGGTGGCTTTTACATCATCCAATTGAGCGATCCGGGTAAAATGCCCAGCAAGACTTTCCGCATCAGCAAGCAAGGCTGATTTTCGAACCGGATCCAGATCTGATTGTTAGGTTATACGGGCTTCATTTGCCTTCACCTATCTTTACATCGGAACTACTTGCCATGGATATAAGACCCGGAACACTGCTTCAGACCATCAATTCTCCAGCCGATTTAAAAAAACTTCCCAGGGAAAAATTACACCAGGTCTGTAATGAACTGCGTCAGTACATCATTGACGTGGTAAGCGTTCATGGCGGGCATTTTGGAGCCAGTCTTGGAGTGGTAGAATTGACCACCGCCCTGCACTATGTATACAACACACCTTATGACCAACTGGTGTGGGACGTAGGACACCAAGCTTATGGGCATAAGATCTTGACCGGCCGCCGCGATAAGTTCGTCACCAACCGCAAATACAAAGGACTCAGCGGCTTTCCAAAAAGAAGCGAGAGCGAATACGACACCTTTGGAGTCGGACACTCCTCCACCTCGATCTCTGCTGCCCTCGGTATGGCCATGGCTGCCAAATACAAAGGGGAGAATGATAAAAAAGTAGTGGCTGTGATTGGTGACGGAGCGATGACAGCCGGACTCGCTTTTGAAGGGATGAACCATGCCGGCGTTGCCGATAGCGACATCCTAATCATCCTGAATGATAACTGCATGGGCATCGACCCTAATG
>CAYYXC010000104.1:0-5233 GCA_964475505.1 uncultured Chitinophaga sp. | reverse complement strand
CGAACAACTGGTAAATAAAAAGATCCGTGAAAATATTCCGGTAGTAATCAAGTCCATGCCTAAAGAGGAGGCCTTGCGTTTAGGTGCCATGGCATTATTTGGTGAGAAATATGGCGATGTGGTACGCGTTGTGATCATGGATCCATCTTACTCAGTTGAATTGTGCGGCGGAACACATGTTGGATCAACGGGTGAATTGGGTCTGTTCAAAATTGTATCGGAGTCCGCCGTTGCCGCCGGTGTTCGAAGAGTAGAGGCATTGTGCGGAGCAGCAGCCATGGATTGGGTTTCCGAACAAACTCGTTCAATGCGCGCGATTAAATATGCATTGAAAACACCGCAAGCACCGGTCAAGGCAATTGAGCAATTGCAGGAGGAGCTCGCTCAGCTTCGCAAGTTGGTGGAGTCGATGGAGCAAAAGCAACTGCAGGTAATTGCACAGGAGTTAGAAAAAACACAGATGGCATCCAATGGTCGCCAGTTTATTGGTGCTTCGGTAGATATTTCTTCGGCTGATTCCTTGAAAAAACTATGTCATGACTTGCGCAGTCGGGGTGATGATCGTTTGGTCGTGTTGGTGGCTTCCATCCAAGGCAAGGCATCTGTGGCTGTGGGTATAAGTGAAGCACTTGTCAAATCAAGCGGCTTGAATGCCGGCAAACTCATCAAGGAAACCGTTGCCCCATTGATCCAGGGAGGAGGGGGTGGACAGCCCGGATTGGCTACGGCAGGTGGTCAGGACAGCTCCAAACTCACTGCTGTGATCGAGGTCTTGCGTAACATTTGATTCTCCTTTAACATTTTCAAGGGTTCACCCAATTGCTTCAGGGTGTAGTTTCGATTGTCCGTTTTATAAAACTGTTTTATGCGAAAATATTTTCTACTGACCTTATCGGTTGTAGCGTCTTGTTTGCTGATGGCACAACCCAATCCTTCTGTAAAATCTGAAACCAGGGTGATCATTCGCGACCTATCTGGTTCGGGAGGGGAACCGCCATTGGTAATCATTGATGGCAAACAAGGAGGCGATCTGCAATCACTCTCACCCGATAAAATTGTGAAAGTGGATGTTGTAAAAGGCAATTCAGCGACGGAGTTATACGGTGCTGCCGGAAAGAATGGCGTGGTGATCGTCACCACTAAATCGGGTGCAATTAAAGACTCTATCCCTGCCGATAGCAAGAAACGCCAGCGAGTAGTGACGGTCAATAAATTTCGCATGAAAGATGGCGGCTTCGATACAACGATCGTTCAGGTTGATTCGATGGTCATGGATGTGATGAAAGATAAAGTGATCATAAACGGAATGCCATTGGATGGTTTTATGGACAGATGGTCGGGCGGAGAAAACGAACCGCGCATCTTGCTGGAGCGCATGAAGGATGGTCAACTTTTCTGGTTTGATAAAGAAATGGGGGGTAATGCTACGGATCGGCCGGCTCCTCGTTTAGGGCTGTCCGTTCAGGATACCGATGAGGGGAAAGGTGTTCAAGTTATAACAGTTATTCCGGCCGGGGCTGCCGCGAAAGCGGGTGTTCAGGCCAATGATCGAATCCTTTCGATTGATGAAATGAAAGTCAATGACGTAGATGCATTGAAAGAAGCCATAAGTAAGGCTCGTGATAAGCGTTCTGTGATGATTCATTTGCAGCGCAACGGAAAGGATATGCATATAGAATTGGTCTTTCCACGCGCATTGAAAAAAGCCGATCTCTGATTTGTTGTTTTGGGTGAAAAAAAGCCCCGATACAATCGGGGCTTTTTTATTTTTAGTGTAATCGTAGTTATTTTAAAAACTGCGCAAGTTTTTTGGGAAGATCCGGCCCGCGCAGATTCTCGGCAACGATTTTACCATTTGGATCGATCAGTACATTGTAAGGAATTCCTTGAAAGTTATACATGGATACAACGATGCTGTTCCAGAATTTGAGATCGCTTACATGTGTCCAATCCAGTTGATCTTCCTGGATGGCTTTGATCCAATCTTCTTTTCCATCTTCCCGATCCAGTGAAACCCCCAGGATGGTGAAATTCTTATTCTTGAATTGCTGATAAGATGCTACTACGTTGGGGTTTTCTACTCGGCAGGGTCTGCACCAGCTGGCCCAGAAATCAACCAGCACCCATTTTCCGCGGAATGAATTCAATGAAACGGCTTTGCCGTTCACATCGGGTAAGGTGAATTCGGGAGCGATTTTCCCAACCATGCCCTTGCTACGCTCCATATCTTTTTTTATCTGCTCTCGTATTTTGGTTAGTCCGCTGTGTTTGGGAAAATTGGCTGCTAGCAGATCCAGTTTGACCGCGACCTGTTCCATTGTGTATGCTTCCAATCGATAGCTGGGATTCGATGCCAGACTTTGATAAAAGCCCATCATCAGCAGGTAACCGCTGGGCGTAATGGCTTTATTCAGGAAGGAATCGGTCATTGCCTGAAAATTTTTTGACTGCATTTGCACCCCTTTTAGTAGGCTATCGGGGGCTGTTCCAGTTTTTTGGGTGATGGTATCCAGTGCAATTAGATCATTCACGTAGGTCATCATCCATTTGCTGAGTTTATCGGCATAGGCTCGCACCTGTTCTGAGGCCGGGGATCCTTTTACGGTATACGTAGGCATTTTGCGTCCTTGTATTTGCTCAAACTGGATCGTTAGTTCTATTGATTTGCTGTCATTCACCAGCAAGCAGATGGGATAACCTTGTTTATCAGAGCGCAGGTAATAAATATGATCCTCAGCTACCGGCGCACGAAGGCTGAATTGACCGTTCTTATCGGGACGTGTGGAGTCCACTACAAAGGGCTGGTTGTCCTCTGTACGTACCTGCTCCAAATAGAGTACGGCGAAGCTTGTGTCCTTTATGGTACCTTCTACTTGGAATCCGCCAGATTTATTCGATTTACAGGATTGTAAAACACTTATAAATAGAATGAGTGCGAGAAAATTTTTCATGCATGTTTTTTGTGGTTGGTAAAGGTAGGAAAGAAAAAACCCCGGCAACTGCCGGGGTTTTGAGTTAGTGAGGTTAAGTCCTATTAATAAAACGGATTTTGTGCAACAATTGGGTTTTGGATAATCTCAGTGGCGGGTATCGGCCAGACGAATCTATAGTCAGAGTATGGAATACCTGCCTGGCCGGGTGAGTAGGAGGTGCCGCATCCGTAAATTGATGCACCTTGGGCTCCATTAACTGCTTTTGGGGGAATTCCGTTTGTAGTGTATTCAGGCTCAACTGCCAAGCGTGAGATATCTGACCAACGTTTCCCCTCGCATAGGAACTCAATCCGACGCTCTAATAAAATTGCTTTTACCAGATCTACTTTTGTTGCAAAATTTGCCGCAACATACTGGTTAGTAGCCGGAGTAGGGATAGATCGATTTCGAACCGTATTTAACAGGTCGATGGCACGCTGAGAAACTCCGGATCCTTCTCGAGCTACTGCTTCTGCTTGCATCAATAAAACTTCTGCATAGCGAATTTGAGGAGCAAAATCTGAGCGGCCAACATAGTCGCGGTATTTAGTAGTAAAAACGTTAACATTCGAGGCGCCACCGCCAATGTTAATTCCAAGCGTATAAAGAGTCGTTCTGCGAAGATCATTGCACAGCCAACCAGAATTATTCCAAATGATTGGAGAGACTCCTACTAGGCCGCGTCCTCCAAGATTTGCAGCACCCAGCATAGCGGGTAATGCTCCGTTTACACCAGTGTTATCAATCGCATCATTCCGGACTGAAAAAATACTTTCGGTTGAGCTGTTGTTGGTAAAAGGTCCATCAGGAGAGGGAGTTAACGCCCATGAGCCAATTGGTGAAATGACGGATGTCGGATTAAGCGGGTCGATAGTCGTAGGTATCAGCTTGTTTCCTTCAGCGATCGCACCAGGAAAATCACCCATATGCATCTTAACTCGCATTTTTAGGGCAATGGCAGCAGCTTTTGTTGCTCTAACGGTGCGCGCACTTCCCGATAGGGTGGTGGCCAAATTTGTTTCGGCAAAATCCAAGTCGCGAAGGATTCTGCGGTATACGGTGTCACTTAAAGCACGAGGAAGATTACGCACCTGATTCACTGTTGCGGGGCTATTTACAGCAAAATCACGGTATGGAACACCTATTTGTGTGCCATTACCGTCCCTGTAAGGACGAGCCCAATGTATCATAAGCTCGTGATGTGACAATGCGCGTAAAAAGCGACACTCAGCCTCGTATTGCAATGCCGTGGCGGCAGGAAGTACATTTTGAGCACCAGCTTTTCTAAAGCCGTCGATGCAAATATTTGCTTTATTTATCAGTGCATAAAGTGCATTCCAATGGCCTTCACAATTGGCAGAAGTGGCATTATAAGTGTTTTGGTAAGTAAAGGCATAAAACGCATCGATGTTAATCACGTCTTCCCCACGGCAGTCACCCTGCTGAATATTAGCCGAACCAAATGGATATCCACGCAATGTGGGTGGAGAGGTGGGGTATTCACCGCTTTGCGCTGCATCATACACTCCATAAAGAGAAACAAAGCATTTGTCAGCATTACTAAATGCCAACTCGCTGTCTATCGAGGTGAATGGTTGCAGGTCCAAAGCTTTTTTACACCCGGACGTTAGCAACAATGCTATTGCTGCTATTGGCAGAAGTTTCATATAATTTTTCATAATCATTTTTTTATGGGTTGCCTATTATTAGAATCCAATGTTCATGCCAAAGGAAATGGTTCTGATTTGAGGTGACACGCTCTGATCAATACCACCAGCAGTAATGTTGTCAGGGTCAGCTCCACTATAATTTGTCCATGCATGGAGATTCTGTCCTTGGATAAAGAAGCGTACACTTTCTATATAACCATTCGCAAAACGGTTGACTAGATCTCGGTCCGTATTGTAATTGACGACTAGATTTTGTAAACGAATGTAGTTCCCGTTTTCAACAAAGCGAGATATGGCGATACCGTTTTGATTGACCGCGTTACCTAATTGATAAAACAATCGAGGAACATCTGTTACATCTCCCGGCTTTGTCCAACGGCGAAGAATGCCCTTTCCATTGTTGTGAAAGCTTTGGCTGTACAAGGCTTCTTGTGCAGTTGCATTCATAATCTGGTTGCCGCCAGAATATCGCAACATAACCTCGATCTCAAATTGCTTGAATCGGATGTTGTTGGTTAAAGCACCAAAATAAGTGGGGATGCCTTGTCCTAATTTGGTGCGATCAGCAAATCCCATTGCTGTAGCATTTGC
>CAYYXC010000103.1:0-5237 GCA_964475505.1 uncultured Chitinophaga sp. | reverse complement strand
GGGGTTGTATATGCGGTTGATCCGTCCAAACGGAAAGTTGTTTGGGCGCACAAGATCGATCACTCCATGGTCAATACCGTTCGAGTGATCAACAAGCAGGAACTCGTCGCAACGACCATGGATGGCAGAATGGTGCGACTGCGTTATCGAATCAATAAATGATCAGAGAAACATCTGCAGGGGATTCTCCAAATACTTCTTCACTGTTTGCAGGAAGGCAGCACCGGTAGCACCGTCTACGCTGCGATGATCGCAACTCAGGGTTACATTCATCACGTTGCTGACGGCAAAGCCACTGTCTTTGCGAACGACTACCTCTTTGATTCTGCCAACAGCAAGAATGCAACTGTCGGGGGGGTTGATGATGGCGGTGAACGAATCAATGTCCATCATACCCAAATTAGAAATGGTGAACGTGTTTCCAGTGAATTCGTTCGGTTGCAATTTTTTGCTCTTTGCCTTTCCAGAAAGTTCTTTTGATTCAGCAGCGATCTGGGGCAGTGTTTTTTGGTTTGCAAAGCGTATAACAGGCACGATCAAACCATCTTCGATGGCAACAGCCACGCCGATGTGTACATGATTGTATCGGCGGATCTTATCGCCCATCCATGAGGCATTGATGGCCGGATGTTTTTTAAGTGCCAAGGCAACGGCTTTAACCACCATGTCGTTGAAGCTGACTTTTACCGGACTCACCTCATTCAATTGCGTCCTGGCCGAGATGGCATTGTCCATTCCGATTTCCATGTTCAGATAGAAATGCGGCGCAGTGAACATGCTTTCGCCCAGTCGCTTCGCGATCACACCGCGCATTTGCGAGTTGGGAATATCTGTATATCCTTCGGTGAAATCTCCCACCGCAGGGGCACTCAATCGGGCTGCGGAAGGCTGATAACTGTCTACGTCTATTTTGATGATTCGTCCGCCGTCTCCGGAACCTTGCAAGGAACGCAGATCAACACCTTTTTCTTTTGCAATTTTTTTCGCCAGGGGGGAAGCTTTTACTCGCTCTTGCGCGTTGGTGGAAGCGGGTGCACTTGGAGTTGCAGCGGTTGCAGTTGGAGCAGCAGCCGGAGTGCTGATGGTGGTAGCAGGCGCGGGTGCAGGAGCGGCGGCTGCGGGTGCAGCGGTTGCAGGTCCGGCTTGTGCCGCTTGTACCAATGCATTTACGTCCACTTTTCCTTTTTCTCCGATGATGCACAGCAGCGCATTCACCGCGATCTTTTCACCGGCTTGTGCACCGATGTGTAGCAAGGTTCCGGTTTTATAACTCTCCAGTTCCATGGTGGCCTTGTCCGTTTCAATCTCGGCCAAGATCTCTCCCTTGGTTACCGGATCACCTACATTTTTATGCCAAGCGGCGATCACTCCGGATTCCATGGTGTCGCTGAGGCGGGGCATGAGCACCACTTCTTCTACTTTGCTCAGATCGATCGAAGGTTGGTTGGAGGTAGTGGAAATGGGAGCAGTTGCAGGGGCTGTGTTTGTTGCTTCTGTTGGTGTTGCTGTTGAGGACGCAGTGGGCGTGCTTAGTAGGGAACTGATATCTTCTCCGGCTTGTCCGATGATCGCCAGCAAGTCGTTCACCTGAAGCTTGCCTCCTTTTTCTATACCGATATGCAACAGTACACCGTCCTTGTAGCTTTCCAATTCCATAGTGGCCTTGTCCGTTTCAACCTCGGCCAGTAGTTCTCCCGACTTCACTTGGTCGCCCACATTTTTGTGCCAGGCGGCAATCACACCTTCTGTCATGGTGTCGCTCAAGCGGGGCATCAAAATCACCTCAGCCATCGTTCCAAAAAATTTGCCCGAAATTAAGGCAAATCGAGAGAATGCCGTTTGGTAAAATGATCAGTAATCCAGGTCCAAACCCAGTTTATCCTTCAAGGTCTCAATCAGCGGGTATTGTGCCACCATGGCCAGGTATTGGTCACGGCTCGATAAGGTGGTTGGCACCTGCTCGATCGAGGAGGGGTCAGGTGCCCCCAAGACCACTTTGAATTGCACCGATGGTATTTTCAGTTGTTCAATTAGGAATTCGTAGAGGGCGTTTCTCTCCTGTTCGATGAAGCGTTGTTCGATGTTATTGTAGGTTACCACTTCGAATTCGAGGGGCCCAATTATTTCCAGTTTGGCTCGTTCAAAGGAGGGCAGTGCGGGATTTTTTTTCTTTCTCAACTCCTCGGCGTATTGTTTCCAGCTGTTGGACAAACCATCCATCTCCAGTGTGTTCGATTTTTCCGAGACAATTTTCGGTTCAGCTTGTGAAAATTGTTCCCTGATCTTGTTCAGTGCACTCAACTTGGGTTGGGGTGATGGTGCTGGATCCGCAGTTGTAATTGTGCGCGTGGGGGGAGCAATGGGTTCCGGTGCAGCCGATTTTTTTTGAACCGGGGGAGTTTCCAGGGTCAGTTTGGCTGCTGGTATATTTTGTTTGGTGTCAGCGGTCCCTTTATTAGCTGGGTGAAAAGAACGGATGGGTCTGATACGAAAGGCCATCGGCCCATCAGTCATTTTTTTTTTGCTGCCGTTTTCCGAGGCGGTAAGGTCCAGCGCTTGTTCCAAATAAGCGAGTTTGATGAGCGCCATCTCTACCTGAAGCCGTTTGTTGCGCGCTGTCCGGAATTGGATTTCTGCCTGGTTGAGAAGGTTCAGTGCGCTGACCAGATAACCGGCCGGATATTGGGGAGCCGTTTCGCGGTATCTGGCTTTGAAGCCCTCGGACACATCCAGCAGTGAAGCTGCTTTCTCGTCCTGGCTCACGAGCAGATTTCGAATGAACTCGGTAAAACCGGCCAAAAACAGATCGCCTTCAAATCCTTTTTGGTGGATCTGATCGTATTGAAGCAGTACCTCGCTGAGTTGTTGCCCTTTTATCATTTCCAGTAACTGGAAATAGACATCTGCATCCAGAATGTTGAGGTGTTCCAGTGTTTGTGCGTGACTGAGGGTGCCTCCGCTGAAACTGACGATCTTGTCGAGTAAGCTCAATGCGTCGCGCATGCAGCCCTCGCTTTTTTGCGCGATCAGTTGCAGGGTATTTTCCTCTGCTGCGATGGATTCTTTTTGGCAGATCGATGCCAGATGGTCGATGGTGTCGCGCAGCGTGATGCGTTTGAAGTCGAAGATCTGACAACGGCTTAGGATCGTTGGAATAATCTTGTGCTTCTCAGTTGTTGCCAAAATGAAAATAGCGTGAGCCGGCGGCTCTTCTAGCGTTTTAAGAAATGCATTGAATGCCGCAGCCGAGAGCATATGCACCTCATCTATGATATAGACCTTGTATTGGCCTGTCTGTGGCGGTATTCTCACACTATCGACTATCGAACGAATGTCGTCGACACTGTTGTTGGAAGCGGCATCGAGCTCGAACTAATTGAGGGATGTTCCTTCGTTGAAACCGCGGCAGTTGGTACACTGATCACAAGCTTCTCCCTCGGGAGTGATGTGCCCGCAATTGATGGTCTTGGCCAGGATGCGGGCACAGGTCGTTTTACCAACCCCGCGCGGACCACAAAACAGAAAGGCATGTGCCAACTGTTTTTGCCGGATGGCATTGCGAAGGGTGGTGGTAATATGTGATTGCCCGACCACCGATTCGAAGGTTTGTGGACGGTACTTACGTGCGGAAACGATGAATTTGTTCATGGAGTCGGGCAGGGATGCAATATAACAAACCGGGTGGATTCAGGCCCTCGATCTTCGATCAAAGAGTGGGATGTGTGTGAAAAGGTTTGGTTCGATCGAATATATATCGATAGGTAATGAGTTTTCGAGTGGGAAAGGTATCCCCGATCCCTTGTGCCACGTTCAGCATTTTGGGATTGAAGTCACCGATCCATTGGAGTTCGTAGGAATCGTACCTGTTCAGCGGCTGGATCAGTTTTTTGGCTTCATTTATGATATAGGAGTCGATGCCCTTGCCCTGGAATTCAGGCACTATTCCAAAGGCAATCCCGGTGAACCGTGTGTTGGGATAGGTTTTTTTGATCCACAGGAATTTCAACTTTTGCCAGAGGCCAAACTTGCCGTTTAGGTGTTTGAACCATTGATTCAGATCGGGTAGGTTCAAAAACAATGCAATGGGTTCGTCTTTGTGGTAGGCAAACCACACGATTTTCTCCTCTACAACAGGCATCATTTTTTTGAAAATACTCATCACTTGTTCTTTTCGGAGTTCTTTCATGCCGGCATGTCCGGCCCAGGCCTTATTGTAAACGGTCATGAAATCCATTGCATATTTCTCCCAATTTCTCTTGCGCAAATGACGGGCACTGAAATCTGGGTCACTGGAAATCGCAGCATGTCTGTCTAATATTTTCTGAGTTAGTTCTTTTCTTGGGTCCAGCCCGAAACAGATCTGATCGTAGAATTTTCTGAATCCGTATTGCTCGAATAGGGCTCGGTAATAAGCAGGGTTGTAGTTCATACCGTAGAGGGGGGACTGAAATCCTTCTACGATGAGTCCCCACCAACGATCCCTTGCTACGTCAAACAAGGCATCGGCACAGGTTTGGTCATTGATGCAGTCAAAGAAGCCGATGCCGCCCACGGGCATGTCATCGCCCTTGTTCTTGTATTTCTTGTAAACAAATGCTGCGATCCGGCCAATGGGCTCCTGTTGCTCATTGAAAAGGACCCAGCGAATCGCCTCCCCAAATCGGTAGGCTTTATTTTTTTTGGGATTGAATACGTCCTCTATGTCTTTGTCAAGCGGGCGGATATAATGAGGGTCCTTCCCCTGGATCAGGGGATTGACCTCCAAAAAGGTCCGGGCCAGGGCCGGGGTATTTACCTCCATCAGCTGCATGCCGCAAGTAACGAAGAATCGGCAGTTTTCCACCGCCTCAATTTTAGCCCCCCGGATTTTAATTTTCTCCCGCTTCAGCCTTACCTTTGCGCCCAATAACAAAAAGGCTTTACGCCAACCCATAAAACATCCGAAACATGGCAAACCTCGGTAAAGTAAAACAGGTAATCGGAGCGGTCGTCGACGTTCAGTTTGAAGGCAAGCTTCCGGAGATCTACAACGCATTGGAACTGAAGAAAGAAAACGGCGAGAAGCTGGTATTGGAAGTGCAGCAGCACTTGGGAGAGGATAGTGTCCGCACCATTGCGATGGACGGAACCGAGGGACTAGTACGCGGCACCGAGGTGGTTGACACCGGGAAGGCCATTGCGATGCCCACCGGCGAAGGCATCAAGGGTCGTCTCTTTAATGTTACCGGTGATCCGAT
>CAYYXC010000102.1:0-5367 GCA_964475505.1 uncultured Chitinophaga sp. | reverse complement strand
CAAGGAACGTTTGGGATTTCTTCTGCCGCATCGCTAGACTCGTTTCAATTTTACATGGAGGGATACCAGCCGATAAAGGCCCGGTGGGAATCCGATCAGTATGTGCAGGTCACGTTACTGCGCACGGTGGATGCAAGGCCCAAGTATACATTGTCCTCCCTGACCATGGGCTCGGGTAGAGTGGAGACCCGTAGTTGGTTAACCGGTAACGAAACCTATGCCGATTTGTTGGAGAATCGTTTTGTGGCAGCCAATCTATACCCGAACACGGGCTTTTCCCTAAACATTGATCGTGCATCTTACAGTAACATGCGTCGGTTCATTCGGCAGCGTATCCCTGTGCCATCCGATGCGGTGCGGATCGAGGAGATGTTGAATTATTTCAATTTAGGTTATCAAGCACCAGATACCGGAAAGGTTTTTCGATTGAACAGCCTGATGACCGATTGCCCCTGGGCGCCCAATCATCGATTGCTTTTTATTCAGACCAATGCACGTACCCTCAATTTGGACACGCTGCCTCCGGCTCATTTTACTTTTTTGATTGATGTATCGGCTTCGATGGATACGCCCAACCGTTTGCCGCTTTTGCAATCGGCTTTTCGTCGATTGATCGATCATTTTAGAGACAAAGATTCCGTAGCGATCGTTACCTATGGAGGCGTTACCAATGTCTTGCTTCAGACAACATCGGGTTGTGAGAAAGACACAATTCGAAAGGTGATTGACTCATTGGTTGCCGGGGGGGCAACACCCGGAGAGTCGGGAGTCAAGCTTGCCTATTCCGTCGCGCGAAGGCATTTCATTCCCGGTGGAAACAACCGAGTCATCTTGGCTACCGATGGCGATTTCAATGTGGGTATGAAAACCGAAGAAGAGCTGGAAGAGATGATCAGTCGGGAGAGCGAGCGAGGTATTTATCTCACTTGTTTAGGAGTAGGAATGGGCAACTACAAGGATAGTAAGATTCAGTCCCTCGCGAAGCGGGGCAATGGGAATTTTGCCTACCTGGATGGTTTTCAAGAGGCCGAGAAAGTTTTATTCAAAGAATTTGCACAGACCTTGTATTCGGTAGCCGATGAGGCCACGCTTCATACGCAATTCAATCCCAACCTAGTGGAGGCGTATCGATTGATCGGATTTGAAAATAAGATGGGGGCTTTGCGCGATTCTACTGCTCGTTTGCTGGGAGGAGAAGTGGGCACGGGTCAGTCGGCCTGGGCTATTTTTGAATTGACTATGCGTGATGGTGAAACTGATAAAGAGCCGTTGGTCAAACTTAGATTAGACTATAAGTTGCCCAATGATACCATACAGTTCAGTCAAGAGCAAACAATTCAACCCAGTTGGCATTCGCTGAGTTCAGTGGATACCAATTATCGTTTTGCCGCCGCGCTGGTATGGTTTGGTTCACTGATCCGTAAATCAGGATTTGTTGCTGAAAAGAGTTGGGAGGACTTATTAAATTTTTTACCTGCTTCAATAGCTACACACGATCCATACCAGCGAGAATTTCAGGAACTGGTATTGGCAGCAGATGAGATCTATCATCCGAAGCGTAAAAGGGGTAAGGGGAGGAATAAAAAGTAGAAGCGTTTGATTTTTCTACTTGGTACCGATCAAGAGAAAATCTCCTTCACCTTGTCGAAGAAGCTTTTATCGCTTTTATCGGGATTGGGTTTGAAATTGGGGGATTGTCCCAGTTTTTCGAGTAATGCTTTTTCTTCGTTTGACAGTTCTTGTGGTGTCCAAACGGTGATCTGTACCAGTTGATCTCCTTTCTCATAGGAGTTGACGGAGGGAAATCCTTTTCCTTTTAGTCGAAGAATTTTACCGCTCTGTGTGCCTGCCGGAATTTTTATTTTGGCTTTTCCATCAATCGTGGGCACTTCTACCTGTGTTCCGAAAACAACATCGGGAAAGGAGAGATGCAATTCGTATGCGACGTTTAATCCTTCTCTGTGTAACTCTTTATGTGGTTCTTCTTCGATCAGGATGATCAGGTCTCCGGGTGAGCCGCCTCTTTCGCCTGCGTTGCCTTTGCCGCTCACGTTCAGTTGCATTCCCTCTTGAACGCCTGCTGGTATATCGATGCTTACGGTCTCCTCTCCAAATACACGGCCTTCACCTTTACAGGAGCCGCATTTGGCAGTTATGGTGGAACCTTCTCCATGACAGTTGGGGCAGGTGGTGACGGTTTGCATCTGACCCAAGAAGGTGTTTTGCACCCGACGAACTTGTCCGCTGCCACCACAAGTACCGCAGGATTGCATGCTGCCCTTATCCTTGGCACCGCTTCCGTCGCATGTAGTACAGGAAACGTGTTTTTTTACCTTGATGTTTTTATTTACGCCTTTGGCAATCTCCTCGAAGTTCAATTTCAGTTTAACGCGCAGGTTATTGCCACGCACGCCCCTGCTTCTTTCTCCGCCTCTGGATCGTTGTCCCCCTCCAAAAAAACTTCCGAAAAGATCATCTCCAAAAATGTCACCGAATTGGCTGAAGATGTCTTCCATGTTCATGCCGCCTCCGCCAAAACCTCGTCCCTGTCCAGATACACCGGCATGACCGTAACGATCGTACTGGGCCTTTTTGTCGGCATCGCTGAGCACTTCATATGCCTCTGCAGCCTCTTTGAATTTTTCCTCAGCCGCCTTATCACCCGGATTGCGATCGGGATGGTATTGCATGGCTACTTTGCGGTAAGCCTTTTTGATCTCGTCCGCATTCGCCGTTTTGGAAACGCCTAGTACCTCGTAATATTCTCTTTTACTCATATCAGTTGCCCACCACGACTTTGGCGTGACGGATGATCTTGTCGTTCAAATAATATCCCTTCATAACCTCATCCAATACTTTTCCTTTGGTCTCTTCTGAGGGTGCGGGAATTTCAGTGATGGCCTCATGTAGGTCAGCATTGAAATCAGTGTGGATGGTCTCCATGGCTTTCAGTCCCTTTTGCTGAAGCGTATTGCGGAGTTTGTTGAAAACGAGCATAACGCCTTCTTTCAGCGCGGGATCTGTTTCTGCGCTTTCCAATTGTTTTTGGGCCCGGTCACAATCATCCAGTACATCCAACAGCGATTGGATCACTTCTCTGCCTGCAGTCTGGATCAACTCCACGCGCTCTTTCGCATTTCTGCGTTTGTAATTCTCAAACTCGGCCACCAGGCGAAGGTGCTTGTCTTTCAATTCCAGCAACTCAGCTGTCTTCTGTTCAAGTTCGGTGGGGGCAGTTGCCTCTGGCTCTTGTCCCTGCTGCTCGCCCTGTACATCTGCTTGGGGTTCTTCCGGAATGATATTTTCTTTGTTTTCCATATGCTATTCGGTCGCGAAAATAATCTCAATTATTGCGCCAGCCTTATTTCTTGCGACAAAACCGCCTGATAAAAGACAATTTGTCCTTCCTCTGCGTGCTCACCTGTTAACTTTGCCGCATGTCTACCGCCCGCTTACGCCGAAAAATAACGCCCCGTGTGATCAATGGTCACCCCTGGGTATTTGCCAATGAGATCGATTCTGTAGATCCGGCAGCAGCCGACGGAGATGTGCTTACGCTGCTCACCCATGATGACCGGTTTGTAGGAAAGGGCTATTACAACAGCAAGTCTCAAATTCGGTTGCGGTTATTGTCCCGCGACCCTGCATCGGTCATCGACGAGCAATACTTTTATGACCAAATCGCTCGCTGCTGGGATTACCGAAAGCGGTTGGGATACACTGAAAATTGCCGGCTGGTTTTTGGAGAGGCAGATAGCCTTCCTCAGCTCATCATCGATAAGTTCAACGATTATTTTGTCATCCAAACACTGGCATTGGGAATCGATCGATGGAAACCGGCCCTGGTCGATGCCCTGAATCGTATTTTCCAGCCCAAGGGGATCTATGAACGAAACGATGTTCCTGTTCGCGAGTTAGAGGGGCTTGTGCAGCAAAAAGGATTTCTCAGCGCGCCCTTCGATACCCGTATTCAAATTCAGGAGAACGGACTTCGGTTTCATGTTGATTTGGATCTGGGACAAAAGACCGGTTATTTCTTGGATCAGCAGGATAACCGCCGGGCCATTCAACACATTGTGAAGGATGCAGATGTATTGGGAGCCTTTACGTACACGGGCACTTTTGAGGTGCACGCAGCTTACTACGGCGCCAAATCGGTGTTGGGGTTGGACATATCAGCCGCTGCCGTTGAAATGGCAAATGCAAATGCTGCATTGAATGGTCTTTCTGATCGTTGTCGTTTTGAAGCAGCTAATGCGTTTGACGTATTGAAGACATGGGGAAAAGAAGGTCGATCATATGATGTGGTTATGCTGGATCCGCCTGCTTTTACCAAAAGCAGGGAAACGATACAAAAGGCGATCACCGGTTACAAAGAGATCAACCTACGGGGCATGAAACTGGTTCGTCCGGGCGGATTCTTGGTCACCTCTTCCTGCACCAATCTGATTCAGCCCGAACTTTTTTTGGAGATCATCCAGATGGCTGCGAAAGATGCCAGGCGAAAGATTCGTCAGGTCGTGTATCAGACCCAATCGGCCGATCATCCGATCGTGTGGGGACAAGAAAACACTCAGTACCTGAAATTCATGATCGTTCAGGTGCAATAAAAAGAGAAATTACTTGGATACTTGAAACGTAGCGCCACCCAAATAGGCGCCACTGGCACTGAACAGCCGAAATACATAGATGCCGGGTACATAGTCGCTAACATTGATCCGCATTGGGCCATTTCCTACGGTGCCTGCCACCATTTTCTTACCGGTAATCCCATTCACAATAATCATGCTGGCTGGTTTCATGGAGCTTGGCCACTCAACATTGAGCGAGGTGGTGGCCGGGTTGGGGTAAAGCCTAACCGAGGATGGCTCTGCAACGGAGGGCTGAGGCCGAATGGCCTGTGCTCTCAGCTCTAAACCGGAGGCCAGGAACAAAAGCGATATGAATAGTAATTTTCGCAACGTACCAAAGCTAATTTTATTTTCTAATAAAAAAAATACCGGGTCAAATGACTCCGGTAAGGCTGAATATATTCTCGGAAACGAATTGTAAATCAGCGACTTAAAAAACGTTTCCGAGAAGGTTAGGCAAAAATTTTAACTGAGTTTGCTCAGTGTTTCCTGGATTTTTTGGAAATCAGGCAGGTTGCCCGGGTTGTCTAAAACCTCTGCATATTGAATGATGCCTTGCGCATCGATGACAAAAGCAGCGCGTTTGGAGACACCTTTCATATCTAGGATCCACTCTTCATAAATACTACCGTAGGCGCGAGATACTTCTTTATTAAAATCACTCAGCAGTGGGAAATTCAAATTCTCGTTCTCTTTGAATTTACCAAGGGTGAAGACGGACTCAACTGAGATACCC
>CAYYXC010000101.1:2597-5415 GCA_964475505.1 uncultured Chitinophaga sp. | reverse complement strand
ATGTGTATCTGCTGGCTTTCCACAAATGTGACAATGAGCCAATACGTCATCAGTAATGCGCTCCCCTAGCCGATCGTCAAAAACAAAGTTTTTCCCGATGAAAAGATTGGGTAACCCCTGCTGTTTTACCTGATTGGCATAATGAATAATCCCGCCTTCCAAGTGATAGACATTTTTGAAGCCATGATGCAACATAAAAGCCGAGGCCTTCTCACAACGTATGCCTCCTGTACAATACATCACGATATTCTTTTCCCTTTGTTCCGACAGCATGGAAACAGCCATTGGCAACTGATCTCGAAAAGTATCAGAAGGAATCTCAATCGCTCCTTTAAAACGACCAACCTCGTACTCGTAGTAATTCCGCATATCTACGATGATCGTGTCAGGGTCGGAAGCCAACTGGTTGAACGCCTCCGCAGTAAGGTATTTTCCGTTATTGTCTATTCGAAAATTAGGATCCTCAATGCCATCTGCAACAATCTTGTTTCTGACCTTGATGTCCAACACAAAAAAAGATTTACCACTTTCTTGAACGGCAATATTCAACCTAAGTTGTTGAAGCCCTGAAATGGATTCTATGGTTTCTTTGAATGCATTCAACTGGTGCGTCGGCACACTGATTTGGGCATTTATACCTTCGGCGGCAATGTAAATACGGCCAAAAACATCCAATGGTTGCAAACGACGATAGAGGTCATTTCGAAATACGGGCGGATCGTCTACGGAGAAGTAACGATAGAAAGAAATAGTGGTGCGGGGCGTGGTGTCTGAAAGTGCTCGTTGTTTAAGCTCTTTACGCGACACCCGGTTGTGCAGCGTGGGCATCTTGAGTGAATTTTAATTCTTTGTCCAGAATCCCAATGGCAGGTTGGGCAAAATTCTAAACCATTGCAAAGATACTACTCTACGCTTATAGGCTACTGGAGGGCAGCGAGGAACGGATATACTTTCCGGCAAGGGAAGCCAAACCAGCAATCAATCCACCCATCAAGGCCGATAGAAGGTGCAGATACAAAGCATTCCCACCCACAGGAAGTACATGAGCCATTCTGCCGGATAAAATCCCTCCGTTTTGAGAATCGATCCACCAGGTCATACCCAGCCAACACAAAGAGACTCCCAGAAATCCACTTAGAAAATTCCAAGCATTTTTCAATGGCATCAACATGCCAACCAGCAGTGCCGGAATGGCAACTGACCACCAAGGCAGGTAATTTCCCGCCAACAAAGTCATGGCACCAATCGCTAAGACAGATATTAAAAATTTCATAGACTAAAGCGGTTTTAAGTTCAGGGTCCATTTACTATCCGATCGATCATCGCGGCTCATGAGTAAAAGCCTGTTGTACTCTCCTTTTACCCATGTGTCAACATAATCATCATAGAAGCGGCTGCCTGGATTTCCATTTTGACCGCCGGGGTAAATACCATATGCCTCTGTCGTGCTGGTGAGGTGTACGACCATACGCCAACTCGGACCATGACTTTTGGTGATCGCATTTACAATATTCCCATTTCCCCCAACCGGTAATTTTTTTCGAGCAAATGAAGGCAGTGCATCGCGAAGCAAATGATTGACGGAGGGCTCTTTGAACAACGACCAGTTTAATTTTCCATCACTCTCGTATTTCTGTAATACGACGGTTGCAGAACTTAAAGAGGCAGTAACTAAATCCGTAAGCGTTTCGCGCTGAGGTGTATTTCGATTATCAATATAAGTGAGATGCACCGAGTCCCTGGCCAATAACTCCATCGTGGTCTGCTCGTCAGGCCAAGGAGCTGCCGGCCTGATCCGTTCCAAGTCATCTCGCCAGATTGCAGCTTGTAAACTATCGAACCAGCATTCATAAATGGTTTGTCCTTTAGAATCAGGACTAGCCAGTAGATCCCATTGCTCAAATAGATCCAAGTAGCGCCGTTCCCGCTGGTTCAGGGCAGATCTGTCGACATAGCGCAACAGAATCGGTCGCACATCAGCAGCCAGGGAGTTATAGTAGTCCGAATGCAAGTCCATTACATCTTGCACGGTTACACCTTGCATCGACTGTAACTTATTTTCAATGGTGACACCTCGGGGCGTGATGTATCTACCCGGAATAAAGTATGGATAGGTTCCATCCACCGGTCGTTGGTTGGCACTTTCTAAATAGCCCTGCGCCGGATTTTTTGCATGTGGATTTTCCTCATATGGGATATACCCTTGCCAAAAATAACTACTGTCCTCTCCAGGCATTACATACAATCCCTGATCCGGCCAACGGGCTGGGAATTTTCCTTGCTGCCAAATTGCAATATCACCCGTCTTGGAGGCAAATACAAAATTTTGACCGGGACAAGCGAAATATTGTATGGCGGCATGATAGTCATCGTAATTCCTGGCACGATTCAGGAAATAAAACGTTCTTCCTTCATTACTGGCATCGTGGCCGGTCCAGCGCACCGCTAAATTTTCTCCTTTTGAAAGCGTGTCTCCAAATGATTGATCAAACATAACAGGCCCCATGATCGTGTAAGCAACCGTATCATAGAATACTCCCTTCCCCTTGACCTTAATAGCCTCAATACGCAAACGGCTTTTACGCCACTGCCCATCGAACCAATATTCTGCTTTGGATTGATCTTTGAACCGAATACGATAGTAATCTTTCACATCCCGCTGGGAATTCGTCACTCCCCAAGCAATGCTGTCATTGAAACCAATGATCACAAAAGGCGAACCCGGCAGGCTTGCTCCATACACATTGCTCTGTGGTCCGTGTAGTTGAATCTCATACCAAATGGAGGGAAGTGATAATTCTAAATGCGGATCGTTGCA
>CAYYXC010000101.1:0-2587 GCA_964475505.1 uncultured Chitinophaga sp. | reverse complement strand
TGATTGAGTTTTGGATCCAGCCAATACCCAGTTGTTGCTGCCATTATTGGGGTCTGGTGCGTGCTTTTCATGAGCGGTGACCGGCTCCTTTCGATTAGGTCCAAACAAAACTGAATCTGCATTGGGCGGACGAACAGGAATCACGGCGGGTTTGGCAAAGGGAGTGCCTTTGGGCACAATGGGCATCAGTGAATCGTGTACCTGTGGATATAGTTTTTTCAACTCCTCCGGAATAAATATCGATTTGGCATTGGTCAATGAAAGGTCGATCTCTGTGCTGCTGGACAGGTTACGTGCCATCATCTTTAAAAGCAAGGCCGATCGAATATTATCCCATCGCTCAGGATTTACCCCCAATAATTTATACTCCAACGGAAGATCTGCATAGTGCAGACCGTCAATATATGCATTCACCCCTCGGGTGTATGCGTCAAAAATTTGTTTAGAAACGGGATCCTTTTCAATCTCAGCCAACGCGTTTTCTGCAGCATATCGCATACCTAAGCGACGCTGTTCCCGGTCGAAACGAAGCGCCACCTCTCCAGCAAATTCACTGGCCCTGCCCTCCGCTGCTCGGGTTTGCAGATCGATCTGAAATAAACGAAAACGGGCATGAAGATATCCTTGTACAAAGTAGAGATCTTCATCGTTCGCAGCAAATACATGGGGAACAAGTCTTTCATCAAATCGTATCTCTACCTTGTCTTTCAAACCAGCTAATTGAAAATCGCCACTGTAATCATAGTCGCGCGATTCAGCATTTTGCCAAAAACCGTGTTGAGGACTCAGCAGTGGTCCCAGCGGCGGCAAAGACCCCAAGGGTTTATCTAAAACATATATCAGTCCGACCGTCAAAGCCGCGGTCAAAAAAGCAAGCGCGTATTTCATAAAAGAGGTTAATACACAAGGTAAGGAATTGAAGGCACTTAGGATTTCCCTTTAAGCATAGGTACAAAGGAAAACTCCCCAAAGACTTCTTGTGTTGTTTCGCTTTCCGAGACTTTTACGATCCTATGCATCCGTTGCGCATCACCCTCTCCCACTGGCACCACCAACATTCCTCCAATCTTCAATTGCTGAATCAACCCCTGAGGCACAACCGGAGCACCCGCTGTGATCAAAATACGATCGAAAGGAGCAAATGCTGGCAACCCCGCATATCCATCGCCATAGAATTGTTCGATCATCGGGTATTTCTTAAAGAGCCAACTAAATTTTTTCACCTGATCGAACAAAGCCCTTTGTCTTTCGATGGTATAGACCCTTGCCCCCATCTCTGCTAAAATCGCTGCCTGATAAGCGCTGCCGGTGCCCACTTCCAACACCTTCGCCCATTTCTTCACTTCGAGCAGTTGCGTTTGAAAAGCGACTGTGAAGGGATGAGAGATGGTTTGCGCTGCATCGATTGGGAACGCCCGATCTTCATATGCGATGTCATCAAATCCGGCATCCATAAAAAAATGACGAGGAACGCTACCCAACGCCCTCAATACCTGCTGGTCCTGAATGCCTTTCGATTCCAGTTCATTGATCAATTTTTTTCTAAGGCCTTGATGGCGCAGGGAATCTTCGGTTGGTCTTCGCATATATAACTATCCCTTCAATTTCATATCACCGATGATTCCCTGAATGCGGTTCTCCAACTCGGCATCAACCCGGTCGAATTGATCCGCTGCTGGCAAATCGGCTCGTACACTGAAGTAGAACTTGATCTTGGGCTCCGTGCCGCTGGGACGAGCAGCGATCTGACTGCCATCGGCAAGCACAAAAATCAATACGTTCGATGCAGGAAGGGTCAATTTCGTGATCGTACCCGTACGCAGATCTTTTGATTGATGCAAAAGGTAATCATCCACCTGTATAACCTCCACCCCGTTAATGCGCGCAGGGGGCTGGTTGCGAAATTCATCCATCATGGCGGCTATTTGCGCCTGGCCATCCATACCTTTCTTGGTTATGGAGATCAACTTCTCTTTGTATAAGCCATACTCAACATACAGATCGATCATTTTTTGATAAAGACTTCGGCCCTGAGACCTTTCCACCGCAGCCATCTCGCATAACAAGGCAACAGCACTCACTCCGTCCTTGTCACGGATCTTATCCCCAATCATCAATCCGAAACTCTCCTCCCCGCCTATCACGTAATTTTCACTTCCCTCTTTTTGGCGGATCAGGTCGGCGATCCATTTGAATCCGGTGAGCACGCGATAGCATCCCACTGCATTTTTCTGGGCAATGGCGTCGATCATGGGAGTGGTAACAACGGTCGTAACGACCATATCATTGGGTTTGGCCACCCCTTTGCGACGGCGCGCCTCGATCAAATAATTAAAGGCCAGTACCGCAGTTTGATTACCATTCATCAATACCCACTCTCCTTTGTGATCGCGAATACCGATCGCCATCCGATCGGCATCTGGATCGGTTCCGCATAGAATATCGGCATCCAGTTTTTTGGCTAACTGCAAGCCCAAGCTCATTGCCTCAGATTCCTCCGGGTTGGGATATTCAACAGTAGGGAAATTGCCATCGGGGATCGCTTGTTCTTCTACGATATTAATGTTCTTGAACCCAAAAGCACGCA
>CAYYXC010000100.1:0-5627 GCA_964475505.1 uncultured Chitinophaga sp. | reverse complement strand
ACAGCGGTCATTCCAGAGGAAATGCCTTTGGACACACGCTACGAGGATGAACACCGGATGGTGCTGTACAAGGCCCCGGGCATTGTGGTTCACCCCGGGAGCGGTAATTACAGTGGCACCCTTCTAAACGGAGTGGCTTTCTACCTAAAAAAACAAAACCCGCAACTTGATGAAGAGATATTGCCACGATTTGGTCTGGTGCACCGCATTGATAAGAATACTAGCGGACTCTTAGTGCTAGCCAAGACAGATGTAGCCATGCGGGGACTCGCCAAACAGTTTTTTGATCACACCGTTCGTCGCCGTTACCAGGCCTTGGTTTGGGGTGATGTGGAAACCGATAGTGGAACGATCATTGCACACGTGGGCAGGCATCAACGTTTTCGAAAACTTTTTGAGGCCTATCCGGATGGAGAGCATGGCAAGGAAGCGATCACCCATTATAAAGTGTTAGAACGATTCCGCTACGTAACAATGGTTGAGTGCATCTTGGAAACGGGCCGCACGCATCAAATACGGGTGCACATGAAACATATTGGCCACCCCCTTTTCAACGACGATTTTTATGGAGGAGATCGCATCGCAAAAGGAACCATCTTCCCCCGATACAAGCAGTTTGTGGAAAATTGTTTCGCGCTCTGTCCGCGCCAAGCCCTTCACGCAAAAACACTTGGCTTTAAACACCCGGCCACCAACGAAGAGATGAATTTTGATACGGAACTACCCAACGACCTGAATGCGGTCGTCGAGAAATGGCGCCAATACACGCAAAGCATCGGCAAATAAAATTAGTCAGCGAAAAGCATTCGGTACTCCGCATCCACTTTGCCCCGCATGATGTCTTGCAATTTGCGTTGCATCAATTTTTTCTTCAAGGGCGATAAATAATCTACGATCAACTTGCCTTCCAAGTGATCGATCTCGTGCAACAGTGCGCGCGCTGTCAATCCCACAAACGTTTCCTCATGCGATTGGAACTGCTCATCCTGATAGGCCAAGCGTATCTCCACCGGACGAGTCACATCTACCCGTATACGAGGCAGACTCAAGCAACCCTCGTCCTCCACCGAGGTATCCTCGCTGACAGATAGGATCCGGGGATTGATGACAACTGCTTTTAATCCCGGATCCTGCTCCCATCCGGCTTCCTTCAACTCCTCCGCTTTCATGCGCTCGATAACTTGATGAGTATCCAGCACCAACAGGCGCAGCGATTGATTCACTTGCGGAGCAGCTAATCCCAACCCAATCCCCTTCTGGTACATGGTCTCCCACATGTTCGATATGAGATTATCCAGACCGGGATGATCCGGCTGGACTTCCTGGGTAGCAGTTCTTAATACAGAATGGCCGTAAGCAACAATGGGGAGGATCACCGAAAAAATATTTCGACAAAGTTACCAAATCAAACCGCAGGTCTCAAACGGTTCGCTGAAGATATTCCTGCAGCAGCATGGTAGCGGCAATTTCATCTACTAGGGCTTTGTTTTGACGCTCTTTCTTTTTCAACCCCATTTCCAACATGGCGGATTTTGCCATCTTAGAGCTGAATCGCTCATCGATCTTTTCGATCGGTATTTGTGGGAAAGCCTTAGCGATCTTGGCGATGCATTTGGCAACCAAAGGGGTGGCATCGGTGGCACTCTCATCCCAATTGGTTGGCCAACCGATCAAAATCAGATCAACCGTTTCGCGTTTTATATAGTCCTGCAAGTAACTCATCAACTCCCGGCTATCTACGGTAGTTAACCCGGTAGCAATGATGCGCAAGGGATCAGTAACCGCCAATCCCGTTCGTTTTGCACCATAATCGATAGCCAGTATACGTCCCATAATCATCTATTCAATATCAACTCAAGCAACACAAAAATGGAGAAAACCACCGAACCAATGCCGTTGGTCGTCATAAATGCCAGATTGATTCTGGAGAGATCATCCGCCGACACCAACGCGTGCTGATAAATCAATAAAGCAGAAAAAGCTAAAGTGCCCAGCCAATAGAGAAAACCGAAATCACCCCAGATTCCACCAAAAAACAAAAACGAGATGGTAAGAAAATGCAATACAGAAGAAATCAACAGTGCCCGATTTCCGCCTAACCATGCGGGTATAGAATGCAATTGATTTGCCCGGTCAAAGGATGCATCCTGCATGGCATAGAGAATATCAAATCCTGCTACCCATGTAAGTACCGCCAATGAAAAAACGATGGGCAACAGATCAAAAGAGGCGGTAACAGATAAATATGCTCCAATCACGGAAAGAGAAAGACCCACCCCCAGGATCAGGTGACAAAGCGGAGTAAAACGCTTGGTATAACTATACCCCAGTATCACCAGCAGCGCCACGGGTGACAGATAAAAGCACAGTGGATTGATCAAGTAAGCAGCAGCCACAAAAAGCAAAGCATTCTTAATGGTAAAGAGCAGGGCTCGTTGCGGAGCAATTATTCCGGCTGGAATTTCCCGAGTAGCGGTACGCGGATTTAACGCATCGATCTTGCGATCAAGGTAACGATTAAACGCCATGGCAGCACTGCGTGCAAACACCATACAAGCGACCACCCAGCATCCCTTCCAGATCCACTCCGCTCCAATGGAGAAAGTTTCATTTTCCAGTAGATGGCTCAGTCCGAGGGCAAAGCCAACCATCGCAAATGGCATTGCAAAAACGGTATGCGAAAATTTGATCAAACGCAAATAGTTGGTTATGCCCGACATCTTGTTATTTCAAAATTGGTTTCAAATGTGTTTGCGTACGAACGAATTCCCAAACCACCACACCCAGTGCCGTGGCAACATTCAAAGAGTGCTTCATGCCCCCCTGCGGAATCTCGATGCAGCCATCGGTTGATTGGATGGTAGTTGAGTCTACTCCTGTGACCTCATTGCCAAAAACCAATGCAATTTTTTCCTCCGGGTTAGGGTTCAATTCATGCAAGCGCGTGCTTTGAGTGGTCTGTTCAACTGCCAGCACCCGATAACCGGCGGAGCGCGCACGCTCAATGGCAGTCACCGCGTCTGGAAAATGTTTCCAGGAAACGGAGTCCTCTGCCCCTAATGCAGTTTTTCGAATCTCTTTATGCGGAGGGAAGGCCGTATAACCCGTCAGATAGATCGCTTCCACCTGAAAGGCATCGGCCGTGCGAAAAGCACTGCCTACATTATAGGCACTTCGAATATTCTCCAGGATCAGGATCAGCGGAAACTTTTCGGAGCGACGTGCCTCCTCTACCGATTTTCGTCCCAACTCATCCATCGATCTTTTGCGCATGCTGCAAAGGTAAGCAGGTCCGCCTCCTGAAGATGAGGGGACCTGCTCCGCTACAGACCATTCAATCAGAGATTGGCGATGCGCTTGTCGCGCGGATATTTGACGCTATACACAAAACGATAGGTACGGCTTTCCCCAGGATTCAATTCCACTTTCCAAGTCAAGACACCAGTCTCAGGATTCACCTCTGCACCGCCAGCATCATCCAAGAAAACTTCCACGTCCTTGACGGCACTGAGGGGATGCTGGTCTTTCAACAACAGCTGAACCGGTGTTACTTTATTGTTCTTCACAGTTATATCGTAGGTAAACGTTTGTTTGCTCGTTCCGCCACCTGATTTAGCTGGAATGGTTTCGCGCACCTGTGTACGCTTCACAGCAATACGCTTGTCGCGACCAAGCGAGAGATTCAGCGTATCGGCGGTTGTATTCGGATCGATCTGGGTTTTACCGATGTAGGTGTCATCCATAATTATATTGGCTGCTCCGGGAATCAAATCCAGGTTTTGCCAATCGGTCAACTCGGCCATCAAATAGGCATCCCGATCCAATTTAGGAACCGCATAATTTTTAAGTATCGCATTCACCGTGCGTTCCTGTATGTTCACCTGATGGATTTGTCCGTCCTCTGGAATATCATACGGAATAGCAATTTCATAACTCGTGTTCAATTGTCCTTGAGTGAGGGTCGTAAAATCACCGAGGTTGCTTGGCGGTACGCCCATGGGTGCCAAACGGTATTGCCTGTTTTCCGCATCAGCCACCACCTGATCGGCCAATACCACGGATTCACGCATCGACTGAACCACATTTATATTTCCACCAACGGAACGAACCTGAGATTGTTTGAAAAGCTCCGGCACATACAATTGCAAATACCAAGGAGTGAGCAAGGGCGCCTGCACGCCAAAATTGGGGGTGCCGGTACTCAGTGTGAGTTTCACCTGCTTCCAGGGAATACCCGTTGTCTGCGTCAGCGAAGCTTTATAAACCAGCCGCATTTTATTCTCCTTACTGTTTACCCGTAAATCATAATTGGCCGCCCATCCCGCATGTGGTGTATAATATGATAATTTTACCGGGTAGTCATCAGCCTTTGCCGACATGACCTGCAGCACCAACTGCCCCACCGGCTTACCCGGCTTCCCCTCCTCTCTCAACCATGCATTGATCTGCTGCTGGTTGTCCTGAATCTTCTTTTGCACCCGCTCCAATTCCATTTGCCACTGAAATACGGATCGTTTGGCTCGCTCAATACGAGCGGTGTACACGTCCAATAAACGTAATACATCGGCCGCAACAACCGGTTGCGTGGACTTATCTTTTACCGTTGATTCGATCAGTAAACTGGTCTTATTCAATATTTCCTGATCGATACTGATCAAATTTTGGTAACGGGCGATCTCCTTTTGCAATAAGCGATTGCTATCAGAAAGTGCATCGATGGATTTTTGATGGATCAAGGGCGGTGCGGGGGATTGATAAACCCGGTACTGCTGAGACAGAAGTGCCACCCCTTCCGGAAGATTTACCTGCAGGCTATTGGGATCGACAGAAGTACTTAATCCCTCCAAGAGGAGGATTTGCGTACCCGCAGATAGCCGCAGTCGCCCCTCATGGGTAAGCTCTGCTCCATAGCCAAAATAAATATTTGCATTTCGAAGGGCGGGTTGGGACCGAAGCGTGTCCTGCGCAATCAACGGAAGGGACTGGACAAAAAACATTAGAAGGGGAATAATAACTCGCATAAAGATGATTTTCCCGTTCAGATGCCCAGTTTTCACCACTTACACAAGTGCGAACACATTATTTTTGTTGGCATGGCCAAGAGCAGCGGGGAAACACCAATGATGCAGCAGCATCGGATGATCAAACAAAAGCATCCGGATGCCATTCTGTTGTTTCGCGTGGGTGATTTTTATGAAACATTTGGCAGTGATGCCGTAACCGCTGCGAATATTTTAGGGATCACACTCACCAAGCGCAACAATGGAGCGGCTGCTGAATCTGAGCTTGCCGGATTCCCGCACCACGCGCTCGACACTTATCTACATAAACTGGTGAAGGCCGGTTATCGAGTAGCGGTCTGTGACCAACTGGAAGATCCCAAATTGGCAAAGGGTGTGGTAAAAAGAGGCATAACCGATCTGGTGAGTCCGGGTACGGCCACACATGATAAGTTGCTGGAACTTCGCACCAATAATTTTCTGGCTGCCATACACACGGCCGATCTCAAACAGGTGGGGGTGGCTTTTTTGGATCTGTCAACCGGTGAATTCTTTTTGGCGGAGGGAAGTCAGGAATATGCCGACAAACTTTTGCAGAGCTTGCGTCCGGCTGAGCTCATATTATCT
>CAYYXC010000099.1:870-5709 GCA_964475505.1 uncultured Chitinophaga sp. | reverse complement strand
TAATACCCCCATTTTCTTAAATCACTGTAATTTTCAGGTAGGTGATAATTGTTTCGCCTAACACAAATCCAGCACCCATGCGATTCTCATTGGCTTTTCTACTCTTTGCTTTCGCATTGCCGCTTTTATCATGCAGCAAATCGGAGGCTTCAGATCCTGCCTACCGAGTTGTAAGGAAGATCACATACAACGGTGTTTCGGTAGATGTAGTGATTGATAAACCGGCCAATGACACAGTTGATGTATTGGTTGTGTATCACGGAACCGTCACCTTCGACAGCAAGATCTTGGAGGCAGCGCAAAACACGTTGGACGGATTTAAAAAGATCCTGACGCGCACAGACATGATGATCGTAAGTGTTGCCTACCCGGAAGAAAACCTGCTGATCGGCGATAATCTGGTGCAGGCGGAAGCAGCTTTGCTTTGGGTAAAAAACCGCGCAAGCCAGGAATTGGGTATCACCACGCGGAAGGTGTTTATTGCCGGACATTCACAAGGAGGCTACATTGTAACCCGTCTGAACACCATGCACGCCACAAATGGGGTCATTGCCAACGCACCTGGTCCACTGAACTTAGCCTACCGTTGTCAACTGGAGGAATCGGGTCAGGTGCTAAACAGTATCGCTTGTGGCAGTCTTCAAGGTGCCTATGGCTCACCAACCACCAATCCGGGGCCTTATTTACAACGATCTCTCTTGAATTTCACTACGGGATTTAAATCAGATATTCTCTTCGTGCAGGGACTCAACGATGGAGCCATACAAATGTACTCATGGCCTACCTTCAAACAGGCAGTGAATGCTTGCGCTGACTGTAGAGAAAGACAATTTTTAGAGCCCCCCAATTTTGGGCACACTTCCTTGTTTGAGAGCAGCATTGCCAAACAAGAATTCAACCGCTTTATTCAGACACATTGATGGGGTTTTTACCGACGGTACTTGAGCGGAGAGAGGAGGGATGTATATCTTTTACTACCTTTCATTAAAGAAATCATATGTCCCAGCAGAACTTCTCCAACCACTCCCGCATCCACCCTTTTTATCACTATTTCCTGATGCCCCTCTCGTTAGGTGGTGTTATATACAGCGCCATTCATTTTGGCGGCTCTATAGGTGGCGATTATCAACTTCCGCTGTTGATATCCCTTGCATTCGTACTTTTGTTTGGTGCGATTGCACTGATTCGCCTCTATGCCCTTAAACTACAAGATCGACTCATTCGTCAAGAAGAGAACTTTCGTCATCACTTACTCACCGGCAAGCCATTGGATAGTCGATTGCGCACGGGACAGATCGTAGCATTGCGGTTCGCGTCTGACGCTGAATTTCCAACATTGGCACAACGGGCTGTGGAAGAAAACTTGAATCCCAAGCAGATCAAGCAATCCATTCAAGCTTGGCGCGCCGATCATCGAAGGATATAAGAATCTATCAAATAGGTTAAACCTATTGCTCGCGTGATCGTCTCACTGCCATGAAAAATTTGTCCCGGATCATTGCTTTACTATTTGTAATTATCCTGATCTCCTGCAAGAAGGATGATCAATCACCCGTTCCCATCCCTACGCCACTTTATTTCCCACCCACCACCGGTAATGAATGGCAATCCCTGACGCCGGCCTCGTTGGGTTGGAACGAGACACAATTAAATGATCTCTATCCCTTCCTGCAATCTAAGAATACAAAGGCTTTTATCATCTTGAAAAATGGCAAGATCGTCGTGGAGCGATATTTCGGAACCTTCACGGCCGACAGTGCCTGGTACTGGGCCTCCGCCGGAAAGACCATGACAGCTTTCTTAGTGGGCATAGCCCAGCAAGAGGGACTACTAAACATTCAGAACCGCACCTCAACTTATTTGGGAAGGGGGTGGACCTCTTTGCCAGTTTTAAAAGAAGATCTCATAACGGTTCGGCATCAACTTACCATGACCACCGGCTTGGACGATGCAGTTCCGGACGATGATTGCACTACCTCTTCGTGCCTGATCTATAAATCGGATGCAGGTACCCGCTGGGCCTATCACAATGCTCCTTACACGCTATTGGATAAAGTAGTTGAAAATGCCTCGGGACTTTCTTACAATGGTTATTTCCAACAAAAAATAAGAAACGTAATTGGCATGAATGGGTTGTGGTTGCGAAATGGCTACAATAATGTTTATTACAGTAACGCCCGCAGCATGGCCCGATTTGGCTTGCTCATGCTGAATAAAGGAAAATGGGATCAAACGGCTGTGCTGAGGGATACCAATTATTTCAACACACAGATCAATTCTTCCCAATCGATCAATTTATCCTACGGTTATCTCACTTGGTTGAATGGGAAGTCTAGTTTTATGACCCCGATTTTTCAAAATGTATTCCCCGGAATGATCATTCCCAACGCACCTGCCGATATGTATTGTGCCCTAGGCAAAAACGATCAGAAGATCTATGTGGTGCCCTCCCAGCAACTGGTGGTTATCCGCATGGGTGAGTCCTCTGGTACGCCTGCACTGGCTTTATCAGGCTTTGATAATGAGCTGTGGGGTCGGTTGAAGACAATCATCGGATACTAGCACACCATTTCACCAGCGATTTTTTGGATTTCGATAGCGTATTGGACGCCTGCACGGGCAGGTCACTTTCAAGTTGAATGACCAGGCTTTGGCGCATTATCTTTGCGCCATGCGAATAGGATTTGATGCCAAACGAGCTTTTCACAATGGAACGGGGCTGGGGCATTACAGCCGTACGCTGATTAAATCCCTGGCGGATATCTACCCCGATCATCAGTATTATCTTTTCAATCCCAAGCAGTCCACCTCCTTTGCATTGCCGTGGGACGGCATAGAACGGGAAAACATCCATGAAATTCGACCCGGGAACTTACTCTCCAAGACCTTCTCGGCTGCCTGGCGCTCCGCTTGGGTAAAAAAGGATCTTCGTAAGTTATCGTTGGATCTTTATCATGGGTTGAGTCACGAGCTCCCCAGAGGTATTCATAAATCAGGCATTCGAACGGTCGTCACCATTCACGACCTGATCTTTGAGCGTTACCCTCATCAATACAATCCCATCGACGTTAAGATCTATAGAAACAAGTTTCGTTACGCAGCGGAAAAAGCAGATCGGGTCATCGCCATCAGTGAGCAAACCAAACGCGATCTGGTAGAGTTCTACAAGATCCCCGCCCGAAAAATTCGGGTTTGTTACCAGAGTTGCGACCCTCGGTTTTTTCAACCACAAGACGTGGTTGCGAAAGCCAGCGTAAAACAATTGTATCAGCTGCCAGATGGTTTCTTCCTCTACGTGGGAAGCGTCATCGAGCGGGAAGATTTGGGCAGGATCGTGGAGGCCCTTGCATCCATTCAATCACATACCGATCTTCCATTGGTAGTGATCGGTTCGGGGGGTAAATATGAGAAGGAGGTAAGGCATAAGGTGGAGAAACTTGGACTGAAATCGCGTGTGCTGTTTTTATCTGAAACCGCTGCTGCCAAAAACAGTCCTGCCTATCAGAACGCGCAGGATTTTCCGGCTATCTATCAATTGGCTACTGCGATGATCTATCCCTCTCTATTTGAAGGATTTGGCATACCCGTATTGGAAGCATTAGCCAGTGAGTTGCCTGTGATCACCTCGAACCTCTCTTCGTTGCCAGAAGCGGCCGGCCCCGGCAGTCTTTTGATCGATCCTTTATCTGTGGAGGACATCGCTGCTGCCATGAAAACTGTACTGAGCGACCCGAATAAAGTTCAATCAATGAAAGCAGCCGGTAAGAAATTTGCTGCTGCTTTTACCCCCGAAGCAACTGCCAGAAAGGTGATGGATCTATATGAATCCATATGACAGCCTTTGAACCCGATATCCTGGCTTGTTTGGAGGTATTGCGTAAGGGAGGTATCATACTCTATCCATCCGATACGGGGTGGTCATTGGGTGGTGATGCAACCGATCCTATTCCCATTGACCGGATCAATCAATTGAAGCAGCGACCGCCTTCTCATCCGATGACCGTTCTTTTGACAGGAGAACAGGATATTCTAAATCACGTTGCGGCCCCCGACTTGGCGCTGTTTGATTATCTACTGTCTTGCACAAATCCGACTACTGTAGTATATGAAGGTGCCATTGGTTTTGCTGACAACCTGGTGGGCCCGGACGGAGGCATCGCCATTCGAATCTGCCAAGATCCCTTCTGTCGTCATCTCATCAAACGTTTCGGCAAACCAATTCTTATAACTTCCGCTACTATTCATGGCGAACCAAGGCCTGGTTCTTTTGATCAAATCTCTGCGTTTATTTTAGATGGAGTGGATTATGCAGTAATACACCGAAGAGATTCAATGAAAGAAGCGATTCCATCCACGCTTATTCGATGGGAGAGCGGAACTCCCATCATTCTGCGACCATAGCCAAAGCAGCTTTGTATCTTTGACGCGATGTCGATTCAATTCACACCAGAAGAGCAAGTTTGGTTGAACCGGGTTGCCGGGGCAGCAAACCAGTTGGGACTGGAAGCCTACCTGGTGGGGGGATTTGTGCGTGATAAGTTGTTGGGTAGACCAACCAAGGATGCTGATTTTGTTTGTGTGGGGGATGCGCTTCAACTTGCTCAGCGAGCGGCCGAGTCATTTTCTCCCAAGCCCACTGTTACCTTGTTTAAAACCTTTGGAACCGCTCATTTTCAATTGAGAGACGGCTGGGATCTGGAATTTGTTGGTGCGCGTCGGGAGAGTTATCAATCCAATTCACGTAAACCACAGGTGGAGCCCGGAACCATACAAGACGATCAACTTCGGCGCGATCTTACCATCAATGCGCTGGCCATCTCACTAGATCCGCAAAAATTT
>CAYYXC010000099.1:0-860 GCA_964475505.1 uncultured Chitinophaga sp. | reverse complement strand
GGAATACAGGACCTGGAGTCGAAGATCTTGCGTACTCCTTTACCACCCGATCAGACATTCATCGATGATCCCCTTCGGATGATGCGCACCATTCGGTTCGCCACTCAATTAGGATTTATTATAGAGGAAAAAACGTGGAACGGTATTTGCCAAAATGCAGCACGTATAAAGATCATTTCGCAGGAACGTATTACTGATGAGTTGAATAAGATTTTACTGGCAGAAAAACCATCGATAGGATTAGATCTGCTTTACCGTTCTGGTTTGTTGGATCATATTTTCCCTCAACTGGTAGCGCTGCGTGGCGCCGAGTACAGAGAGGGGCAAGGACATAAGGATAATTTTTATCACACGCTGCAGGTCTTGGATAATCTCAGCAAAAACACAAATGATCTTTGGCTTCGGTGGGCAGCAGTTTTGCATGATATCGCCAAGCCCCAGACCAAACGATTTGAACCGGGACATGGATGGACTTTTCACGGGCATGAAGTGGTCGGTGGCCGATTTGTTCGTAAGTGCAGCTCCACCAACTTTCGAACAAATCGCATATGCACAACTCAAATTGCCATTGAATGAGCATATGCGATTTGTTCGAAAGTTGGTGGAGCTGCACTTACGTCCGATCAGTTTGACAAACGAGAATATTACCGACTCAGCCATCCGCCGTCTGTTGTTCGAGGCCAGTGATGATTTTGATTCCCTCATGTTGCTTTGCGAGGCGGATATCACCTCTAAAAACAAACAGAAGGTCAATCGATATCTATCCAATATGCACTTGGTCCGTGAGCGTTGCAAAGAGGTGGAGGAAAAAGAGCAGATCCGAAATTGGCAACCGCCCATTTCTGGCGAACTGAGCCTGC
>CAYYXC010000098.1:0-5786 GCA_964475505.1 uncultured Chitinophaga sp. | reverse complement strand
TCCGTACAACGGTTTAGCAAACCGGCCCTTTCGGCCACTCAGGCACCTCTCCGGGCGGGCGACAAAATTAAAGATTCTGGAAGGGATTTACAAAAGCTTCCTTACATAGCTGCCAGCTGCACCTTCTGCTGAAGCTCCAATACATTTTCACGGAATACTCCATCGGTATCCATCAGGTCCTTCACGGTTTGACAAGAGTGAATCACAGTCGTATGATCACGGCCACCGAAATGCTCTCCAATGGTCTTCAGTGAATTCTTGGTGAATGCCTTGGCCAGGTACATGGTGATTTGACGTGCCTGCACGATTTCGCGCTTCCGAGTCTTTTGTAACAACTTGTCGTACGGAACATCAAAATATTCACAAACCATTTTCTGGATCGTATCAATAGTGATCTCCTTACTGGAAGACTTGACAAAGTTGCGCAACACCTTCTTCGCCAGGTCCAGATCGATCTCCCGACGATTCAGGGATGATTGAGCCAACAGCGAAATCAAGGCACCCTCCAATTCCCGAACGTTATTGCTGATGTTATAAGCAATGTATTTGACAACCTCCTTAGGCATGTCCAACCCATTCTTCTTCATCTTCAACTCCAAAATCTCTACGCGGGTCTCGTATTCAGGAACCTGCAGGTCGGCACTCAGTCCCCAACGGAAACGACTGAGCAATCGCTCATTGAGGCCTTCCAAATCTTTCGGTGATTTATCAGAGGTTAATACAAGTTGCTTTTGCGACTGATGCAAATGATTGAAGATCGCGAAGAAGGCATCCTGCGTTATCTCTGCCTTTGCTCAGAAACGCACATCGTCCAAGATCAAGACGTCGATCAACTGATTTAAATGAAAGAAATCGTTGATGCCATTGTTGCGGCTGTGATCCATGAACTGCTGGATAAACTTCTCAGCACTCACGTATAGTACAACTTTATTCGGATGCAACCGCTTTACCTCATTGCCAATGGCCTGTGCCAGGTGCGTCTTACCCAAACCAACGCCCCCATAAATGACCAAGGGGTTGAAGGAATTTGCGCCCGGTTTCTCAGCAACGGTTTTACCAGCCCTGCGGGCTACCCGGTTGCAATCTCCCTCCACATAGGTATCGAACGTATAACTGGGATTGAGCTGCGGGTCGATCTGCATTTTCTTCAAACCCGGAATAACGAAAGGATTGCGCACCGGTGTGTTGATCACCAGCGGAAAATCCATTTCATTGTTTCCATAGGCCTTGAATCCCTGACCAGCAACATCCATGGTGACCGGCTTGTTTCGGCTGTTGCCGCTGTCAACCATGATTCGGTATTCCAAACGGGCTTCTTTCCCCAACTCCCGCTTAAGGGTCTTGGAAAGAAGATTTACATAATGCTCCTCCAGGTATTCGTAAAAGAACTGACTGGGAACCTGAATAACGAGTACGTTGTTCTTAAGTGAAACGGGCTGAATAGGCTCGAACCAAGTTTTGAAATGTTGCCATTCAACGATGTCCTTGATGATGGCTAGACAGTTCGACCAGACTTTTTCCACATTCTTCTCCATCGAGCGAAAAACGATTTATATCTATTTGACCGATTGTTGAATTTCTTACCCACCAGCACCCAAGAACAGATTCACAAGTACAATTTGGTGGGACGGCGAATATCAACATTTTTTCCAGAAAAAAAATTTTTACGGATTTGTTTTTTCGGGAATGAACAGAAGAAGATTTTTTTTCGATTTTTTACTGCAAAAATTTGGAAAATTGATTGGCAGACCCATCCCTCCTAAGACCGGTTTGAGTCGTTGGAAATTTTCCCCAAACGGTCGTTCTCCCAAACAGAAAAACGATTGAATCCGTTTCCCGAACTTTATGCCTTCAGGATAGAAACCTGACCCCCGCATGATACGTTCTGTCAAACTTCCGCTATTGCCTGCAGAGGCCGAGAATCCCTCATTCATCCGTTCACAAATTGTAGGCCTTCTAGGCATAAAGGATCAACAAATCACCGGCTTTCGTATCCGGAAACGCTCCCTTGATGCCCGCCATCGACAAGTGCGTGTAGTACTCACCCTCGACGCATATATAGACGAACCCCTACACCAGGAGCAACCGATTTCGTTCCACTTTCCTTCCCTTCCCAAAAGCGCTAAAAAAGTGGTTGTGATCGGGGCTGGTCCGGCCGGACTCTTCGCGGCGCTACAATTGATCCAACAAGGCATCAAGCCAATCCTTTTGGAAAGAGGAAAAGACGTCAGAAGCCGCCGCCGAGACCTGGCAGCCATGAATAAACAAGGATTGGTTAACCCCAACAGCAACTATTGTTACGGGGAAGGCGGTGCCGGCACCTACAGCGACGGCAAACTGTACACCCGCAGCCAAAAAAGAGGAAACCTGGACCGAATCCTTCAACTGTTTGTTTTTTTCGGAGCCTCCCCCAACATCCTGATCGATGCACACCCCCACATTGGAACCAATAAACTTCCGGGCATCATCTCCGCCATGCGAAATGCCATCCTCGAAGCCGGTGGGGAGGTTCATTTCGATACCCGAGTCACTGACCTGCGGATTGAAAATGGATCAATCACGGAAGTGATCAGTGAAAACAACCAAAGCTTCCCTGCTGAAGCTTTCCTCTTGGCTACCGGCCACTCGGCCCGAGATATTTTTCACCTATTTCATCAAAAAGGCATTCGGATCGAAGCCAAACCTTTTGCTATGGGCGTAAGGGTTGAGCACCCGCAAGAACTGATCGACCAGGCTCAATACCATTGTCAGCTGCACCGGGATCCCCTCCTACCCCCCGCGGCCTATAGTTGGGTCGAACAGGTCGAAGACCGAGGCGTATTCTCGTTTTGCATGTGCCCGGGTGGCATCATAGCACCCGCCGCAACCGCCCCCGGAGAAATTGTAGTGAACGGATGGAGTCCCTCCAAACGAAACAATCCATACGCAAATAGTGGCATCGTGGTCAGTGTAGACCCGACCGACTGCAAGGCCTTCAAAAATCTGGGGGCCCTTGCTGCATTGGCCTTCCAAGAACAAGTGGAACAAAAAGCCTTTGCCGCCGGAGGCGGAAACCTGGTGGCACCGGCCCTTCGCCTGACCGACTTCTGCGAAGGAAAAATTTCAAACAATCTGCCCGATTGCTCTTACCTGCCTGGCATACGTGCAACGAGTCTTAAAGAAGTATTACCCCCTTTCATTCACCAACGCCTGCAAGAGGCCTTTCGCCGCACCGGGAAGAAAATGAAAGGATATTATACAAGGGAAGCCGTGGTGGTGGCGACTGAATCAAGAACCTCCTCCCCGGTTCGCATTCCCCGCGACAGAGAACTTCTCAATCACCCCGAACTGACCAACCTCTACCCCTGCGGAGAGGGTGCCGGCTATGCGGGGGGCATCGTAAGTGCCGCGATGGATGGGGAAAGTGTGGCCCTGGCCATCGCAGCGTATTTAACGAAGCGGTAATACGGATTCAAGATTGCCAACCTACTTTTGATAAAACTTACTCTACATGAGCGAACTGCTCCGGGTTGAACACCTTAAAAAATATTTTGCCAACCAGAAAGCCGTTGACGACATCAGCTTCTCAGTGGCAGAGGGACAAATTTTTGGATTGCTCGGTCCGAATGGAGCGGGTAAGACCACCCTCATCCGAATGATCACCGGCATCTTTTACCCAGATTCCGGTAACATCAGTTTCCAAGGAAGACCATTCGACGCCATCAATGATGTGCGCAACATCGGATATATGCCGGAGGAAAGAGGGTTATACAAGAAAATGAAAATCGGAGAGCACGCATTGTACCTGGCACAGCTAAAAGGACTTTCCCGCGCCGAAGCCATGAAACAGGTCAAACATTGGTTCGAACGCCTCGAAATGCAAAGCTGGTGGAATAAAAAAGTGGAAGACCTCTCCAAAGGCATGAGTCAAAAATTGCAATTTGTAAGCACCGTACTGCACGAACCCAAACTGATCATCCTCGATGAGCCCTTCAGCGGACTTGACCCTGTAAACAGCAATTTGATCAAGGACGAAATTCACCGCCTGGCCCGCAATGGCTCCACGATCCTATTCAGCACCCACCGAATGGAACAAGTGGAAGAGATCTGTGAACACATCATCTTGGTGAACAGAGGTGAAAAGATCCTCGACGGAACCGTTGGAGCCATTAAGCAGCAATTCAAGAAAAATCATTTCCGAATCGGTACCCTACCGTTTAGCGAGGAACAAGTAGCAAATGCTCCTTTCCGGCTGATCAAATCTGGTGATAGCCAACAGATCATTCAGATCCAGGAAGGAAAAAGCACCAACGATGTACTACGATTCTTGATCGACCACGCCGTTCAAATCAAATCCTTCGAAGAAATGCTGCCAAGTTTGAACGAAATTTTTATTCAACTGGTTGGAGATAGTCCCACCGCCCGTCAATTTCAACCCGCCTGATAAACCAAGCACATGTACAAGACCTTTATCATCATACAACGCGAATACCTCACTCGGGTACGCAAGAAAACTTTTATCATCTCAACCCTGCTGTTCCCCCTGCTGTACGTAGGACTGATCTTCGGCATGGGCTACCTGGCAGAGAGCAGCCAACAAGTATTGAAGATCGCCCTGCTGGATGAAAGCGGATACTTTCAACAAGCAGAGCTCGATAAAGAGAACGCCATGGATCCAAGTTCCCAGATCAGTCTTATCGGAGAAAAAGCAACCGATGTGCTGAAAGATCCGGAGGCAGCGGGTTTCGACGGATTCATCCGCATGCCCAAATTGAACTGGCAAGTAGGAAACGACAGTATTTTTCTTGAATCAAAAAAATCATACGGCAGCAGCACCACCTCTGCCGTGCAAGCCAAACTGAATCGCATTTGGAGTCGCATTAAGAACGACAGTCTCTCTATAGATGAGTCAAAACAGGCCATCTTACAAATGAGCCAACTATCGATCAAGCCAAAAAATCTGGAAGATGCTTCTGCGAATGCAAACCTGGCCGAAGTAATAGGATACATCGCCGGATTACTCATCTACATGATCTTACTGATCTACGGATCTCAAGTAATGATGGGCGTTATGGAAGAAAAAACCAACCGGATCGCCGAGGTATTGGTATCATCCGTTCGTCCATTTCAGATGATGATGGGAAAGATCGTAGGAATTGGCGCAGTGGCACTCACACAATTTCTGTTGTGGATCGGATTTGTGTTTTTGGTTTACAACATTACCAAAGCATCCGGTAACAGCCTAAGCGCAGCATCCGCCATGGTAGGCACCATGCAAGAAGTGATCACAGGCATAAACATGCCACTGATCCTATTTTGTTTTGGTTTTTATTTTCTGGGTGGGTTTTTCTTCTACTCTTCCCTCTATGCAGCCATCGGCAGTGCTGTAAATGAAGATCTGCGCGAGGCACAATCACTCAGTTTTCCCGTAACCATGCTGGTGATCATTTCCATCGCATTGATGACCACCGCCATTGCCAACCCAACCGGACCAATAGCCATCTGGGCAAGCCTCATCCCTTTCAGCTCTCCCATCGTGATGATGGCAAGGATTCCTTACGGCGTACCGGGTACAGTACCCTGGTGGCAATTGGGACTATCAATGTTATTGCTCGTGTTGGGATTCCTGGCAACCGTATGGTTCGCTGCAAAAATCTATCGTACCGGTATTCTGATGTATGGAAAGAAACCCAGTTGGGGTGAAATGCTTAAGTGGGTATTTCGGAAGAGCTAGACAGAATTAACCATTGAGTGCTTCCAGACGCTTGGCGTATCCTTGAAGCAGTTGTTGCATAATGGTTTTAGCG
>CAYYXC010000097.1:4326-5820 GCA_964475505.1 uncultured Chitinophaga sp. | reverse complement strand
CCAAGGCCAGGATCACCAAAAAGGACATCCAGGATCCGGATTACTCCCGACACGTGACTATGGGCTGGAACTACCGCATGCCCGAGCTGTGCTGTGCCGTGGCTCTGGCCCAGACCGAGAACATAGACGCCCTGGTGCAACGCCGCGTCGACGTGGCCAATATCTTCAATGAAGCCACACGCGAGTTTCACGACTGGTTCGTGCCTCAGAAGACTGGTCCGGAGTACGTCAACTCCTACTGGACCTGGGTATGCCGCAACGAGCATCCGAGCGTGAGTTGGCACACTCTGCGCGACGCCTTTCTTGAGAACGGCGGGCACGGCGTATACGCGGCCTGGAAGTTGACCTATCTCGAGCCTATGTTTGAGAAGCTCACCCTGCTCGGCCGCGAGCGATTCATTTCGGCCGAGAACATCGCCCATTACAAGCCTGGCCTATGCCCAGTGGCTGAGCGCTTGCAGAAGCGCTTGATGCAGTTCAAGACGAACTACTGGGACATCTCTCAGGCGCACGTGCAGGCCGAGATCCTGCACAAGACGCTCAAGCAGTTCGCCTAAGCTGGAGTCCCCGCGACATGTCCACTGTGATCGTCTTCGGTGCCTCGGGCCTGCTCGGAGCTAGCCTTGTGTCAGTGCTACGGATACGTGGATACACCGTGCTCGCCCAAAGTCGCGGCCCAGGCGCTGACCTTTGCCTGGACCCTTCCAATCGCGCTGCGGTAGCCGCAGTTTTGGCGCTGCATCGTCCAGTTGCGGTGGTCAACCTTGTGGCCGCCACAAATGTAGACCAGTGCGAGACGCATACGGAGCTGGCGTGGCAGGCTAATGCTGGCGTAGTTGCTGCCATCGCCGAGGGAATTCTTGCTCTGGGTAATGCCCCAGCATCCAGGCCGCATTTGGTGCACATTTCGACCGATCAGGTCTATGACGGCCCTGGGCCGCATGCAGAAGATGAGGTCCACCCGATCAACGTCTACGGCCTGTCCAAATATACGGGTGAGCTGCTGGCCGAGCGCGTGGGCGCCACAATATTGCGTAGCAACTTTTATGGCCGCAGCCGTTGTGTGGGTCGAGTGAGTTTCAGCGACTGGCTGGTACGCAGCCTGCGCGAGAAGACCCCGCTTACGGTGTTCGATGACGTGAAGTTCAGCGCCATCCACATCGGCACGCTGTGCGAACTTATCGCGCGCGGTATCGAGCTCCGTCCGGCTGGCATCTTCAACGCTGGCTGCCGCGACGGGATCAGTAAGGCCGGCTTTGCTTTAGCGTTAGCTCGTGCGCTGGGCCTTCCCACAGACAACGTCAAAGTGGGAACCTCTGCCGACGCGGCATTGAAGGCACGCCGCCCAGTCGATATGACCCTGCAGGTGGCGCGACTCGAAGCTGTTTTTAACGTGCAATGCCCGAACATGCTCAGTGAAATTGAACGTACTTCTAAGGAGTATCTGAATGCCTGATCACATCCACTCTGTCCCTCTGCAACCGCTAAGCGAAC
>CAYYXC010000097.1:3297-4316 GCA_964475505.1 uncultured Chitinophaga sp. | reverse complement strand
CATCGACGGGAGGCGCATCAGCGAGCAGCACCCGACGTACTTCATCGCCGATGTTGCTGCTAATCACGACGGCGACCTGGAACGTGCCAAAGACCTGATCTACATGGCCAAAGAAGCAGGTGCGGATGCGGCCAAGTTCCAGCATTTCCGGGCCGAAACCATCGTCTCGGATGTGGGCTTCAAGTCCTTGGGTGGCCAGCAGGCGCATCAGGCAAGCTGGAAGAAGTCGGTCGTCGAGGTCTACCGCGACGCTTCAGTCAGTACCGACTGGACCGAGGCGCTCAAGACTACCTGCGACAAGGCTGGCATCACCTTCTTCACCAGTCCTTACGATTTCGACTTGGTCGACCACATCGACCCTTTTGTGCCGGCCTACAAGATCGGCTCAGGAGACATCACCTGGATAGAGATGGTTGAGCTCATCGCGTCCAAGCAAAAGCCTTATATCCTTGCAACCGGCGCTTCGACCACAGACGACGTGGCGCGTGCTGTGAGCGCTGCGCTGGCGATCAACCCGCGGTTCGTTCTAATGCAGTGCAACACGAATTACACGGGTAGCCTTGAGAACATGCGCTATGTTCAGCTCAACGTGCTCAAAACCTATCGCTCAATGTACCCCGGCATGATTCTGGGACTGAGCGATCACACTCCGGGACATGCAACTGTGTTGGGTGCGGTGACTCTGGGCGCACGTATGGTTGAGAAGCACTTTACCGACGATGTCCACCGCATCGGCCCCGACCACAAATTCTCCATGGATCCGAAGTCCTGGCGAGAAATGGTCGACAGGACGCGCGAGCTTGAAGCCGCCCTGGGCACTGGACTGAAGAAGGTTGAGGACAACGAGTTGCAGACGGTGGTGGTGCAACGCCGAGCCCTACGCCTCGTACGCGATGTAGCTGAAGGTCACGTGTTGAAAAAAGAGGGTCTTACTGTACTAAGACCAGCTCCAACTGGGGCTCTTCTTCCATATGAAATTGGTCAAGGTGTGGGCCGCCCATTACGCGCTGCCAAATTAA
>CAYYXC010000097.1:0-3282 GCA_964475505.1 uncultured Chitinophaga sp. | reverse complement strand
TAGTAATTCCTGCTTTTAATGAAAATTACAACATAGAGGATGTGGTGCGCCAGGTAAGCGTAAAAGCGCTGGCCATTGTTGTCGATGACGGGTCGACAGATGACACTGCAAAGATTGCAGAAAATGCCGGAGCTTATGTAATCAAGCATACAGCAAACCGAGGGTACGATGCAGCTCTTGAAACTGGGATACGCACCGCAATAAAACTTGGATGTAGGCTCGCAGTAACACTAGATGCCGACGGTCAGCACGATCCAATGTTACTGGATCGATTTCACCAAGAATTCACTAAAGGGGCAGACCTTGTTTTAGGGTGTCGCCATCGGAAGCAACGTTGGTCTGAACATTTGTTTGGTTATATCGGAAAAATTATTTGGCGCTTCGATGATCCTTTATGCGGAATGAAGGGCTACCGGCTAGAAGTTCTCGGGCTAATCGGGTCGTTTAACACCTACAGATCAATTGGAACCGAAGTTGCGATTCGCGCTAAAAATAATGGATTTAAAATCCATCAAATTAAAATCAAAACTAGAGAGCGAAAGGGGGAATCACGATTCGGTAACGGCTTGATAGTGAACTCTCGGATAGTTTTGTCGATTCTCAATGGCTTGCTCCTGAGTGCTCGGCAAAAAATATTCTAAAACCCTAATGATAATCGCAATAAAGCAACTAAGTTTACCCTTATTATTGAGGATTGCATCTGCAGGTTCAAAGTTTCTCGTAATTTTTTTGCTGTTTAAATTATGGCCGGAGAATGAATTTAAATTTTATAGTTTTGCCTTGGCATTTCAGCAGATCGCCGTTTATGTTATTGGTGGGGACGTATACCAATTGATTCATCGATGGTATGCAAAATCGCCAGACACAAAATACTTTAGAACGCATTTAAATTATATAAAAGTAGCGTCATATTTAATAGTCCCGTTGGTAATTATACTGATTTTAATAAATAAAATTTATTACAGTCAGGGGGTTGGAGTATTTTTGATCTGCTTAGCTTCATCTTACTGTTTGTCATTATTTATGGAGGCATACAGATACAGCGGAGTTTTAAAACAAGCTAATCGTGGCGAGTTGATATTGGCGATAAAATCAATCACCTCACTAGCGGCGGTCTTACTCGTTTGGGTGAAATCTATTGACTCGGCTGAAATTTTTTTGATAATAAATTCGCTAATTGATATAATTTTTGCATTTTATTTGAAACGTAAACTTTTCAACGGCATTGAAATATCTAGTGAGCCCATAATGGATTCAATGCTCCGAATCTATAAAAATCTAAAAACTTTATTATTTATACTTTGGTCGAGTTTAATGCTTAGGCTGTATCAAAATACCGATAAAATAATAGCTTTTTTAATGTTTAGCTCGGTATCTGCTAAGTACTATTTTAACGCGATGTTTGCATTCGCGATATTTAATTTACTTGAGAGCGCCTTTAATAATCAAAGGGTAAGATCAATTTTGAGCTGCGATCAAAAAGAAACAAGAAAAACCATATTAGATTTCCTAGCGATTATGTTGCTCGCTTTGATTGTGATATCGCTAACAGCAGTAATTTTGAGCGGCAGAGGTTTCTTCGCGAATTTGGGATTTGATTTATGGCTTTTTGGCGTGCTTTTAGTTTCGGCATGTTTAGGGTCGATTTCAAACTTATTTCATCAGTTGGTATATGCAAGAGGGGAAGACAAAAAGCTTGCGCTAATTAGCACAATCCCAGTCTTGGTGATAATAAATCCCTTTTTTCTAAATTTATCCGCGCTTGATGATTTAAGCCTTGCTGCTACTGTACTGCTAATCCACGTGTGTTCGCTAATTTTGAAATATTTGTACTATAAAACCATAAAAATATAAATGAATAATATTATTTCGCCGCTATTAATTGCGGGAATATTTCTGCCAAATACCTCAAATTTGTTTGGTATTGTGATTCAAGATTATTTATTTGTACTAATTTTTCTCCTTTCTTTTTGGGGCTTGAAAAGCTATACAGCCATAATATATTTTTTTTCATTTTCGTGCTGCATTATTATTTTATATTTTTTTAATCAGTACGGCGCAATGGTATTACTCAGATTTTTCGTATACACATTTCCAATTATTTCAATTAGCCGTTTGGGCGCGCCAAGTGGTTGGATTAAATATGTAATTTCTGTAATGCTAATACTGTATGGATTGTATGATATCGCGCAGCGTTATTTTACAGAGCCGAATTACTTCATGATCGCTTACTATTTAACTGCAATAAATCATGAAATTTCCGAAGATGAAAATCGATACGGCTGGTTTGATGAGCATTTTGTAGTTAGCACAGTGTTGATTTCTTGCTTGTTTATATTAAATCTGAGGCGTAAGGCGCTTTGGTATGTTTTGACTCTGTCAACTACTGGTTCAAGAATGTACATTATATCTGCTCCCCTGATAATGATGTATAACACAAGAAGACTTACAAAACTCTATTTCTTGGCTTTGTCTGGAGTCGCTCTTATAGCTAGTCTTTATTGGCTTGTCGAGTCCCCTCCCGCAGATCTGTTGTTGAGATTAAATAACTGGGGCTATCATATTGCAAAGTTAGATCTGAGTTCGATCTTTTTTGGGTTGAAGGGAACTAGGGTAAATGACGGGATTCCAATTGATAACTCGTTTATAAGAGTTTTGTGTTCGGGGGGGCTTTTTTTATTAATTATATATTTCGTGGCCCTTACGGTAATTTATTTTAGACTTCATAATGATGCGAAATTACTTTTCATCATTTTTGTCGTAGCGTCAATCTTTAATGACATATTTTCATACCCGCCTGCATTGTCGGCAATCGTGGGGGGGCTGATTTTGACGTCCTGGGCGGTTTCAAGTCCGAAGCGCAATACCCACCTCAGTGGACGCAAGTTGAGGGTTGATGTTTCAGGAAGCCGCCAAGGCAGAGGATTTAATGAACAGAGGACGTAGTCGCTGTTGCAAAATTTCAGCTACCCACATGGACCCTAGGTTTCTAGGGTGAATGTGGATGGTCTTAACTCCCAAGAACAGGTTAAGTTGCTAGCATCTTCTCGGGGTTTTGGAGGTTCTGTTTCCGAAGGCCACCACGGGCTTTTCCGAGCTAGGCTCTACGTCAAAATTGATCTTGGCAACCCCTTTGCTGTGCTGGCTACCGACGTGTGGATCAGTAAGTGGCAGCACAAGTGATTCACCGCCGCTGATGGGGGCTTCAAATCTGAAGTGCGGCACCTCACCTCGGGTAAGGTGCACAGATGCAAACCAGTACGACATACCGAAAGCTTTAGC
>CAYYXC010000096.1:2091-6002 GCA_964475505.1 uncultured Chitinophaga sp. | reverse complement strand
ATCGACAACTGCTTGCATCTCTGCCTGCAGTTAACTGCCAACCTGGCCATATTGGCCAACCCCTTCTTGCCGAATACCACTAAATCACTTTGTCACATGATGAAGGTGGTAGACCGGATGCTGGAGTGGAAAAATGCCGGGCGCATCGATCTGCTTCAAGTGGGTTATTCTCTGCGGGAACCACAATTACTTTTCAGAAAGATCGAAGACAACGAGATCGAGGTTCAATTAGAAAAACTTAAAAAAAATATGATGTCGGCTGAAACTCCTGCACCTACCCCTTCCCCTGCGGAATCCTCCACGGCCAAACCCACCATACAATTTGACGATTTTGCAAAAGTGGATCTGAAAGTAGGAACCATTGTAGCCGCAGAGAAAGTGGAAAAAGCCGATAAGTTGTTGAAGTTGTCTGTTGACCTGGGATCAGAGGTCCGCACCATCGTAAGCGGCATTGCCCTTCACTACACCCCTGAGCAGGTGGTTGGCAAGCAGGTGACGGTAGTAACCAACCTCGCTCCCCGCAAGATGCGCGGCATCGAGAGCAATGGCATGATCTTGATGGCAGAGGACAAATCAGGAAAACTACATTTTGTACATCCGGAAAATTCAATTGAACCCGGATCCAGCATCAGTTAATACTGCCCCGCAAGGTGTAACTTCGTAGGCCATCAATTAGATCGCCTACCATGTCTACCCGTCGCATCAAACAAGTGGCCGTTCTTGGAAGCGGCGTAATGGGTTCCCGGATCGCCTGCCACCTTGCAGGTGCCGGCTATCCGGTATTATTACTTGATCTGCTACCAAAAGATCTGCCGGAGAATGCACGAAAAGAACAACGCGACAAGATCGCACGCGAGGCATTGCAGGCAGCTATCAAATCCAATCCCTCTCCCGTATACAACTCCTCCGTAGCACAACGCATCAGCGTTGGAAACTTCACGGATGACTTGCCTAAGATCAATCACTACGATTGGGTCATAGAAGTGGTGGTGGAGCGACTGGATGTCAAGCAACAACTTTTTGAAGAAGTAGAGAAATACAGAAAACCTGGTTCACTCATAAGCTCCAACACATCAGGCATCCCCATCGCCCTGATGGCAAAGGGAAGGAGCGAAGATTTTCGCAAGCATTTTTGCGGCACCCACTTTTTCAATCCCCCGCGGTACTTGCGCTTATTAGAGATCATCCCCACGCCGGAAACCGATCGGGAAGTGATCGACTTTTTAATGGATTTCGGTGATCGCTTTCTTGGAAAGACAACGGTGCTTTGCAAAGACACGCCTGCTTTTATTGCCAATCGCATCGGTGTATTTGGTATGATGGCCATCATGCAAGTGCAGGCGAAAATGGGGTTGACAGTGGATGAGATCGACGCCCTAACCGGTCCGATCATTGGTCGTCCCCGCTCGGCTACTTTTCGTACGGCGGATGTGGTTGGATTGGATACTTTGGTTCGGGTGGCAAAAGGAGTGGCTGATAATTGTCCAGACGACGAAGCACGTGCACAATTCAATATTCCCTCCTGGCTGCAGCAAATGGTCGATCGCAATTGGTTGGGAGATAAAACCGGTCAGGGGTTTTTCAAAAAAACTAAAGGGCCTTCCGGAGAGAAAGAGATCCTCACGCTGGATCTTCAAACACTCGAATACAAACCTCGCCAAAAACCAAAATTTGCCAGCGTAGAGGCGGCGAAGCAAATAGATGCATTATCGGATCGACTGAAAATGTTGGTGGCAGCAACCGATAAGGCTGGTGAATTCTATCGTCATTTCCACTATGGCTTATTCTCTTATATCTCGCATCGAATTCCGGAGATCAGCGATGAGATCTATCGGGTCGACGATGCGCTGATGGCAGGATTTGGATGGGAGATCGGCGCTTTTGAGAGTTGGGATACTGTAGGTCTGACACGAATTGTAGAGGCCATGGAAAAAAATGGCTATGCTCTTGCACAGTGGGTGAAAGAAATGATCGGTGCTGGCATTCGATCTTTCTATAAGATGGAAAATGGAAAGCGCTTTTATTATGATCCATCTACTCGCGCCTATCAAGCAATGCCTGGTGGAGAGGCCTACATCATGCCCAGCCACCGAAGCGAACAAACGATTTGGAAGAACAACAGTTGCCGGCTGGTTGACATGGGTGATGACGTGCTCGCCTTGCAATGGAATACGAAGATGGGAAGCATTGGAGGAGATGTGTTGGCAGGGATACAAACAGCTGTCGACAAAGCGGAGCAATCAAGAAAAGCTTTGGTGATCGCTAATGAGGGACTGAATTTTTCCGTTGGCGCAAACGTTGGCATGATCTTCATGCTTGCCATTGAGCAGGAATATGATGAGTTGGACCTCGCCATTCGCTTCTTCCAAAACACCACGATGAGGGTACGTTATTCCGATATACCAGTGATCGTGGCACCACATGGAATGACGTTGGGTGGAGCGTGTGAATTGAGTTTGCATGCGGATGGATGTTGTCCGGCCGCGGAGACCTATACCGGATTGGTTGAATTGGGCGTAGGGGTGATCCCCGGCGGAGGAGGCACAAAAGAGTTCGTTTTGCGCGCCTCGGATGAAATGCACGCCGATGAGCCCGAGACCATTACACTAAAGAATCGATTCCTCTCCATCGCCACAGCCAAAGTAGCCACCTCTGCGCAGGAGGGATTCAACCTCGGCATATACCGAAAAGGACAAGACCGTGTGGTAATGAATCAAAATCGTCGAGTATCGGAAGCAAAGAGTTTGGCTATTCATCGCTTGTCGCAGGGCTATGTAGCACCTACCGTTAGAAAAGACATCAAGGTGCTCGGGCGCTCCGGTTTAGGAGCCCTCTATGCAGGCATACACGTAATGCGTACGGCAGGTTATGCAACCGAACACGATGCGCTGGTTGCGAAGAAACTTGCTTATGTAATGTGCGGAGGCGACCTGAGCGAACCCACGATGGTCAGCGAACAATATTTACTTGACCTGGAACGAGAAGCCTTCTTATCCCTTTGTGGCGAAAAGAAGACCTTGGAAAGAATACAAAGTGTACTGAAGGGCGGAAAGCCCGTCCGCAATTGATGCCTCAATGCAGGAGGTCACTCATTGCATCATCGATGTAAGGAAAGGAGAAAACAAATCCTGCTTGCTGGATTTTATTTGAACTGATCGTGGTGCTTTTTAGAACCTCGATACTCATTTCGCCTAACATGATCTTTAGAGCAAGTTGAGGAACAGGAATCGGAATTAAAGGCAATCGGCTCGATTTTGCCAAACTCTTCATCAATTCACGGTTTGATACCGGGTGAGGAGCCGCGGCATTGAATACACCACTTATATTTTCATTGGATAGCGCCCATTGAATCATGGATACCAGATCTTTTATGTGTATCCAACTAATCACCTGCTTTCCGGATCCTAATATGGGGGATATGCCAAAACGAACGGGCTGTCGGAATGCTGCCAATGCTCCTCCCTCCGTACTCAATACAATTCCGATCCGTAATTGAACAAGACGAATACCAATTGTGCGGATGGGGTACACACTTTCCTCCCAAAGCTTACACGTGTTGCCCAGGAAGTCGGGATAAACAGGATCTGTTTCCGTAAAAGGATGGGGATTGGGAATGATTGGATCGGGGCCATACCAGCCTTGTGCCGAAGCAGCCAATACTGCTTTCACTTGATGAGGGATGCGCTCTAAACAAGCAGCCAAGAAACGACCCGATTGAACACGACTGTCGACTATTTCTTTTTTCCGCTTGGCCGTCCACCTTTTCTCAGCCACATTAGCACCCGCAAGGTGAATGATAAAATCCGCATCCTTTATTGCCTGCTCATCGATCTTTTCTTTGTATGGGTCCCAGTATCGATGGATAAGTAAGGGAGAAACTGAGGAGGTACGAGGATTACGACTAAGTATAA
>CAYYXC010000096.1:0-2081 GCA_964475505.1 uncultured Chitinophaga sp. | reverse complement strand
GTCAACGCAGAACCTACAAGACCGGTACCCCCGGTGATCAGAAAATTAGCCATATGAAATATTAAACAGTCAGTTGAATACTTGGTTCGTTGGTATTTGGTTTATCTTACACTACATGTCTTCCATCCTACAAATTAACAACATCCGGAAATCGTATGGATCGGTGCTGGCATTGAATGACGTTACACTGACGATACCGGCCGGATCAGTCTACGGAATACTAGGGCCTAATGGAAGTGGGAAAACCACGCTGCTGGGCATTCTCATGGGAGTCTTGCGGGCACAAAACGGGCAGTTTCAGTGGTTTGGCGGAAAGTATGGCGATGGCTTCAGAAAACAGATAGGCTGCTTGTTGGAAACACCCAATTTTTATCAATACCTGAGTGGGGAGGAGAACCTGCGTATTTCTGTTTCAATCAGTGGAAGAGGCAGTGAAAACGATATCGAGCGCGTATTGAAAACTGTTGGCCTGTACGAACGCAGAAAGCATCGATTTAGCAATTATAGTTTGGGAATGAAACAGCGATTGGCTATTGGTGCTGCCTTGCTGGGCAATCCCAATGTGCTGGTATTGGATGAACCTACCAATGGATTAGATCCGGTTGGTATCGCGGAAATCCGTGAATTGATCCGCAAACTGCATCAGGCCGGCCACTCAATTATAATTGCCAGCCACTTGCTCGACGAGGTAGAAAAAGTTTGCACACATGTTGCCATCTTAAAGAAAGGAGTCTTACTGGCGGATGGTCCGGTCTCAGATGTATTAATGGATGAGGATGTAGTGGAGATGAACGCCTCCAATATTGAACAATTACTGGCCTACCTGAAAGCAGAGGGCATTCAAACGGAAACAGATAATGAAAGCGGGGTCTTGCGGGCTCGTTTTCCAAAAGGGGAAGCCCGCTTGGAAGCACTGAATCGAAACTGTATGCAAAACGGAATCGTTTTGACACACTTGCTACTCCGACGTAAAAAATTGGAAACCCGCTTTTTTGAACTCACCAATGATTGATGCATGAACTGGAATCGTCTATTGTACACGGAATGGCTGAAAGTCCGCCGCTATTGGGCGTTCTGGGGGGTATTAGCGCTGGTCCTGATCGCCTATCCGGGCATCAGTTATCTATTTTATACCGGCTATCAGGACTTACGAAACAGCAACCGACAAATGGATGCCTTGTTGAAATTCACGGTTGGCTCGCCGTTTGGCTTTCCTGAGATCTGGCATACGCTCGCTTACATCGCATCTTATCTAGTGTTCATCCCGGGCGTATTGGTGATCATGCTCATCACCAATGAATATCAATACCGAACACAACGGCAAAATATATTAGATGGATGGAGTCGTAACCAATTTCTGTGGGCAAAAATGCTGGACATTGGTGCACTGAGTATCCTACTCACGATTGTTTATACACTGGTAGTGCTGATCACGGGTTGGGTAAATCCTGAAATCGCCCTTGCCGGCATTCAGGAAAAATCATATTTCATCGGATTGTTTGCGCTGATCACGTTCAATCAACTGACAATTGCCTTTTTATTTGGATTCTTATTCAAAAAAGCACTTTTGGCGCTTGGCTTCTTTTTATTCTACTATTTGATTCCTGAAAACATATTGATCCAATTATCGCGATGGAGATGGCACACTGGCAACTGGCATCATTATTTGCCTCTGGAGGCATCGGATCGCCTGATTCCCCCACCCCCCTATTTGGCCCGCATCTCAAATCCAACTGATTATCAGTCGATGCTTGACGCAATACCGAAGCATATGTTCATATCGGTGACCTACACTTGCCTATTGTGGTTCTTTTGTTTCTGGTGGTTGCGCCGTAAAGATCTGACCTAAAAAAAATCCTCCCGCAGATGCGGGAGGAACAACTAAAAACAGGGTGCCCTCAGGCTTGCTACACAAACCCTGATCAGTCGGGACGTTTACCATCAAGGAATGTATTGATGGTACTTAATTGCACTTGGTTTTTGTCATCGGCACGTACTTCATAATTGCTATAAAAACTTTCAATGGTATTGGTACTGTTATAGAGTTCCATGTTTCGGCGGATATAAGCCGGTACCGTTTC
>CAYYXC010000095.1:5130-6019 GCA_964475505.1 uncultured Chitinophaga sp. | reverse complement strand
CAATGCAAGCCAATAAGATTACGTCTTTGAAAAAAGACGTTGCAGAGGAAATTGGTAAACAATCACCAAAACATCCGCATGTTTTAGGGTAACCGGTATAGTATGTGTAACCAGTCAGGAAAGTGAAAAAAATGATCAGCACCATCAGCATGCGCAGGTTCCACTTGTTCTGCCAGCCGATCAGCAGGGCGAATCCGGAAATGATCTCCAACGCATTCATGCCTATGGATAAGGTCTTGGTAAATGGGATCATCCAAAATAAATGCCAGATCTCAAAAAACTCCTCCATTTTGTAAGCCAATCCCATCGGGTCATTGGCTTTGACCAGTCCCGAAAAAATAAATAGAACGCCTACACCAAAACGAATAATTTGTAACAGTAGTTTCATTCGGAGCGTAAGATTAGAGCGAATACTGCGTAGTTCAGCATATCGAGGTAATTGGCATCCAGCCCTTCACTGATCATGGTTTTCCCGTCGTTATGAAGGATCTGTCGCATGCGCTGTAGTTTCATGAGGATCAGGTCAACAAAACTCTCCTGGCTCATGGAGCGCCAAGCTTCCCCATAATCATGATTCTTGTTCTGCATCAACTGTTTTGCGGCAGCAAGAACGCCATTGAAAAGCGGTTCCACTTGATCCAACGAGAGTTCTTCCGGATCCTTGGCCGTTAACTTCAATTGCATCAGCCCAATCACCGCATAGTTGATGATGCCTTTGAACTCGTCGTCGATGCCATCACCCACACGTTGCTCCCCCAATTCCTGGATGGTGCGGATGCGCTGCGCCTTGATGAAAATCTGATCTACAATGGAGATGGGACGAAGAACGCGCCAAGCGGTTCCGTAGTCTTGCGTCTTTTTGAAGAATATATCAGCTGCCGCAGCAACT
>CAYYXC010000095.1:230-5120 GCA_964475505.1 uncultured Chitinophaga sp. | reverse complement strand
GTATTGAGTATTCGTATCGGACATGTTGTTTTTACTGGCTTACCTTCGTCAAAAGTAACAAAAGCAAGCATGTTTTCTTTAACCGGCGCAGGAAAGGAGTTAGATCTCCGTATTCCCAAGGTAATGGGCATTCTAAATTGCACGCCGGACTCCTTTTACAGCGTCAGTCGGGTGCAACAGACAGATCAAGGTCTTCGATTTTCCGAAGAACAGATCCGTCAGGGGGTCGCTATTCTTGACCTGGGGGGACAAAGCACTCGTCCGGGTAGCACATTGGTTGAGGCCTCAGAGGAGATCGAACGGGTTCTCCCTTTGCTAAAAGCCATCCGGAAGGAGTTCCCGGATATTTTCCTGTCGGTTGATACTTTTCATGGAGCCGTAGCTAATGCTGCCATCGATGCAGGGGTAGATATGATAAACGACATCAGCGGAGGACAAATGGATCCGTCTATCCGAGACATAGTAGCAGCAAGTAAACTCCCCTACGTATTGATGCATATGCGGGGTACACCCCAAACTATGCAGTCCATGACGGATTACACAGATGTAACCACTAGCGTCAAAGATTATTTTGAAAAACAGATCTCTTTCTGCCGTGAAATAGGCATCAACCAATTAGTGATTGATCCAGGATTTGGTTTCGCTAAAACGATCGAACAGAACTTTCAGTTGCTCCGCAATTTGGCTTCTCTGCATGAGCTATCCGTTCCCCTACTAGTTGGCCTTTCCCGAAAGTCGATGATCTATAAAACCCTTGAGGTTGACCCACTGATGGCACTTAATGGCACAACAGCGCTGCATATGCATGCACTCATGCAAGGAGCTTCTATTCTGCGGGTACATGATGTCAGGGCCGCATGGGAAACCATTCGACTGTTTCAGGCGATTCAGGAAAGTTGAACTGAATGATCTCAATTAGGGCGTCTTTCCGGCAGCCGGTGCTTTGTCCGACACGGAGAGGACCTCAATTTCAAATTTCAGGTGCGAGTAACCCTTGATGGCGCCTGATCCATTCGGTCCATATCCTTGCATAGAAGGGATGAATAAAATTCCTTTTCCTCCGGCACGCAACAAGCGAACTCCTTCATCAAAGCCTGGGATCATTTGACCAGCTCCTACCGTAAAATTCAAGGGCTCGGTGTGATGAAAACTGGTATCAACATTGCTGTCAAATACTTTTCCGTCGAAAGTCATTCCGGTGTAGTTGACCGAAACATATTTTCCGCTGTCGATCACATTGCCCGCTCCAGGATTTTGTGTGACCACAAACACTCCATTAGCAGTGCGAGTGGCGTTTCCACCTGATTTTTTGACAAAATCTTCCACCTCTTTGATCTCTTTCTGTTTGAAAGCATCCATTTCCTTATTGGCATCGATCTGACGAAGACTGTCATTATCAAAAATGCCGGTGACTTTGATATTAGTAATGATGCGATCTCCTTTTTTGAAAGGCGGTGGGATGCTACCGGGGCTCCGATTCATGAAAGTGTCCATCAATTGAGTAGCAATCACGCTGTCGCCCAAACGAAGTTGTGACCAGAGTTCAGAAAGATCGTATGGAGCCGTTTGGTTCAGTACAGGGATATAATTGGAGAGCTTGCCTTGGTTTGAGAATACTACGCTGTCGTTGATCTGCTGAGTGATGGACAACTTCAGGAACCCGCCCAATTTGGCCTGGGGTTGCTTGGCATCCGTAAAGATCTCGTAAGGCATGCCGCCCGGTGTTTTTTTCAGCGATGATCGCTGGCAAGAGATAGCGAAAAGGCCAATCAGGGCCACTGTAAGGATGAGCTGAATTTGTTTCATGATTGTGTTTTGTTGAGTTCTTCCCGATATTGAGGAAGTATAGATTTAAATTTTTCTACTGTTTCTGATAATGAATCACTGCTTCTTCCACCGGCTGCATTGAAATGTCCGCCTCCTTCAAAATGCTGTCGGGCAAATTGATTGCAATCTAAGCTACCCTTACTGCGGAAACTCCATTTTCGCTCCTCATCTCGGTCAATACACAGCGCTACGAGTCGAATACCTTGTATGGAATGAGGCAAATTGACTAAGCCATCGGTGTCGCCGGTTCGGATCTGATAGCGCAAGAGATCGGACTTAGGAATCGCTATCAGGGCGGCATTATACTCATAAAAGACCTCCATGCGGTTTGTCAGCACATGTCCCATGAACCGCAGACGGTTCTCCAAATAGTTATCGTATAGTCCTTCATATACTTTGGGATGATCCAGTCCTTTGTCTTTTAAAGCCGCAACCATACGGTGTACCGAGGAGGTGGCTGAACTGAAACGAAACGAACCGGTATCTCCCACCACCCCGGCAAATAGACAAGCGGCCAACTCCGGATCGATCAAATCAATATTTCCTGACCCAACGATCAAGTCAAAGATCATTTCGCAGGTAGAGCTTTTTGAAGTATCGCTGATGCCATATTGAAAGGAGTCCGTATCCGGTTGTTGATGGTGGTCGATGAGGACCTTTATACAGGTGGCCGTATACAGGTGCTCCGCCAGGTGCTTGGTTCGATGAAAAATGTTGAAGTCAAGGCAGAACAACCAATCGGCATGCTGGAGCAAATCCAGAACCTTGCTTTTTTGTTGCTCGAAATCAATGACTGAATCGGCGCCTGGCATCCAGTTCACCCATCCTGCCCAATTGGTAGGCGATACGGCAGAAACTTGGTGACCGAGCTTTTCCAAAAAACGTTTTAAGCCCAACATGGATCCCATGGCGTCCGCATCGGGCTTTTGGTGTGTGGTGATCACCACCTTGCGGGGCGTAGAGAGCAGCGAATAAAGTGATGTGATGGGTTCCATGAAAGCCCTGCGAAAGTAATTCTTCTAGGCTATATCCCCTACCTTTGCGGCGCAAAACATTAATTATGAGCAACCGTACGTTTACCATGATCAAACCCGATGCATTCCGAAAAGGATACACCGGAGCCATCCTAGATCAGATCCTGAAAGCAGGATTTCAGATCAAAGCCATGCGCATGTTGAAATTATCACCTGAGAAAGCAGGTGAATTTTACGCCATACACAAAGAGCGTCCTTTTTACGGCGAGTTAGTAGAATTTATGAGTTCCGGCCCCATCGTAGCCGCCATCCTGGAAAAGGACAATGCAGTGGAAGACTTCAGAAAACTCATCGGTGCAACAGATCCTTCTAAAGCCGAAGAAGGCACTATCCGTAAAAAATATGCTGCCTCTGTAGGTGAGAACGCTGTTCACGGAAGCGACAGCGATGCCAATGCACTGATCGAGGGTTCCTTCATGTTTAGCGGATTGGAGCAGTTCTAAGGACCTGACAACTGATCGATCTTTAAAAAGTCCTCCACCCGGAGGATTTTTTTATGGCCCCATCCTTAGGCGGATCGCCGTAAGTTCATTCTTGTTGGCAGGAACGGTGAATTGGGCACGTTGAAATTTTGGGGGACCAAACGCGCCCATCACGTTATTTGAAAAGCCAACCGATTCAGTCGGTATACCAATTTTATTTTTATCCAATTTTCCATTGCCATTTTCATCATGAATGAGGGCGAGCGCATACGTTCCCGCAGGCAAGGATTCAAATTTTAAATTACAATCTGGCCCTTTCACTGGTACGGAACCCATCCGAAATGCTTTTGTTGGCTGATCGGGAAATCCATCTGCATTGCGGTAAAGGCTGTAGAGGATCTGTCCGCTTGGCTTTTGTATGCCAGTGACAGGTACAACCAAAGTAGATTGTGCCGACACCTCCGCTCCAGCCAGGATCAGTAAAAGGCATAGCCACTCTTTGAATCCTTTATGCATTTGGAAGATTTGACAAACAACGTGGAATACCGCCGATCAGTCCTTTTTCTTAGTTAGCGGCTTGAGTTCGAACTGGCTGACCTTGATTCGGTTGCCGCTGATGGTGCCTGATACCTTTGCCTGACGAATGGCATTGCAAAAACCATCTTCGTCATGTGCATCTCCGTGTGCATCAAGATTGGTGCCATCAACAAAATATACTTTTCCATCCAGGCGGATGGATAGGTCGCAACCGCGGGGTTCTTTCACATTGAATTTACATTGCGCACAACTGGCCTCTACCGTCTTATTCTTGATCTCCTTTGTTTTGCTTTGCGCAAAAGAAAGGGTGCTGGTAAGCAGGAAAAATGCTACCAATACAATCATTTGTTTCATACGGATTGATTTGTTTTTATAAAAATACCAACTTCTGCTCCAATACCCAGGCCGGGCTGATCTCGAACCAACAGAACTATGTTTTCAGATTGAATTTTATAAAGACTGGAGTGACCTTCGTACTCCTGCTCAAGAATCACTCCTCTCCTGCTTGCAGATCCTGCTGAAACGAGCTGCAACTGCTCTGGACGTACTATCTGACCCTTGCCTGAAATATCGTTGGGCAACAAATTATAAGGTCCTAATAATTGTGCTACGTATTCATCTATAGGTGAATGATAGATCTCATGGGGAGAGCCATCTTGTATGCATTTTCCTTGGCGCATGACTAAGATTCGGTCGGCCCAGCCCAATATTTCGGTTGGATTATGTGATACGATCACCAACGTCAGCCCTTTTTGATGCAGGTCATTCAAAACGACACGAAGTGTATTACGATGACCAATATCCAAATTGGAGAATGGCTCATCCAATAAAAGCAAGCGAGGTTTTTTGGATAGTTCGATGGCCAGGGCAATTCGCTGGCGTTCGCCACCGGACAATTGATCGGTCTTTCTTTTCAGCAAGTGATCTACCCGGCATAACCGCGCCAAGTCCCAGTCCTCCGATCGCTCCATTACACTGTGCCTTTCGATCAGGTCTTCTACGGTATAGTGATTCCGAAGGTGTACGGCTTGATTCAGATAAGAAATGGAAGGATGCCCGGGTATTAATAC
>CAYYXC010000095.1:0-220 GCA_964475505.1 uncultured Chitinophaga sp. | reverse complement strand
CGTTTGCCATCTACGGTGCCTTCTCCTTGATCCAAGTCCAGCAAACCCGCCATCAAACGAAGCAAGGTTGTCTTGCCGGAACCGGTTTCTCCGATAATAGCCAGTTTCTCCTGCGCACCAACGCGCAGATCCAGCGACTGCATGAATTGCTGGTTGCCGTAGCCTTTGGCAATTTGCTTTGCAACTAACATGGTTAGTCCTTATCGGATTAGCCGGGCAA
>CAYYXC010000094.1:5659-6073 GCA_964475505.1 uncultured Chitinophaga sp. | reverse complement strand
GCAGGATCTGGGGAAAAAACGGGCGCAGTGGAATTATAATCAGATCAAGCAAGCTATTGGCGATCGCTCACCCAGTAAATTAGAGAAGCGGGGATTGGATTATTACAGCAAATTGATGCCACTGATCTATCGAAAAGACTGGTTGGGCTTAGCTACCCTGGTGCGCCGAACGGTCAGTTTTTTTCTTGGCCTTCGCAAGCCGTTTTACCGGGCCAGCGGCACGGCTGATCAGCGCATTATGGTGCATAAGTCCTGTGCCCTGGCTGCGCAGACATTCATGCTGTCCATTGCCGCAGAGGGATTTGACAGTTGTCCCATGGAAGGCTTCGATCGGGTACGCGTCCGTAAACTGCTAGGCCTGCCTCGTGGCGCTGAGATCAATATGATCATTGGGGTCGGAATGGGTACGCAGGC
>CAYYXC010000094.1:4731-5649 GCA_964475505.1 uncultured Chitinophaga sp. | reverse complement strand
GTGTTCCATTCGAAGACGTAGTGATAACACACCGCTAGAGCGGTACGCTTCTTCTTTCAATCTTCATCCCTCAACTTTTCCGTAGTTTTGCCCCGCAAAATTAAAGCAACATGAGTACAATCAAAGTAGCCATCAATGGATTCGGTCGTATCGGCCGCTTGGCATACCGCCAAATCTACAATATGCCCGGCATCGATGTGGTTGCCATCAACGACCTTACCAGTCCCAACGTCTTGGCCCATCTGCTGAAATACGACAGTGCGCAGGGACGATTCGATGCGGAAGTAAAATCTACTGAGGACTCCATCGTGGTGAATGGTGATGTACTGAAAATATATGCTCAAAAGGATCCCGCTCAAATTCCCTGGGGCGCGCACGAGGTGGATGTAGTATTGGAGTGTACCGGATTTTTTACGGACAAGGATAAAGCCGCTGCCCATCTCAAGGCAGGTGCTAAAAGAGTCGTGATCTCTGCTCCGGCTACGGGTGATTTAAAGACTGTGGTATTCAATGTAAACCATCAGATCTTGGATGGTAGCGAGACCATCATCTCTTGTGCTTCCTGTACCACCAATTGTTTGGCGCCCATGGCCAAGGTGTTGAATGACCAATATGGCATTCAAACCGGAATTATGTGTACCATTCACGCATACACAAATGATCAAAATACCCTCGATGCGCCTCATCCTAAAGGAGATCTTCGTCGTGCTCGGGCAGCTGCCGCCAACATTGTTCCCAACTCAACGGGTGCGGCAAAGGCCATTGGATTGGTACTGCCTGAATTAAAGGGTAAACTGGATGGAGGTGCTCAGCGTGTTCCAACCATTACCGGCTCCCTGACAGAGCTTACTTGTATTCTTTCCAAAAAAGTAACGGCAGACGAAGTGAACGCTGCTATGAAAGCGGCTGCCAACGAGT
>CAYYXC010000094.1:289-4721 GCA_964475505.1 uncultured Chitinophaga sp. | reverse complement strand
CACGGACATCATCGGTATTCAATATGGATCGCTATTCGATGCCACGCAAACCAAAGTGATGACGGTAGGCGATGCACAATTGGTAAAAACCGTGAGTTGGTATGATAACGAAATGAGTTATGTGAGTCAATTGGTGCGCACGGTTAACTATTTTGCCAAATTGATCCAGCGATAAAATTTCTCTGCCCGACTTTGGTCGGGCTTTTTTTTGAACTTCATTTTATTCATGACATGAGTCGATTTACTGAACATTCTTTCAAGGGACAAAAAGTACTGGTGCGTGTTGATTTCAATGTGCCCCTCGACGCGGCATTCAACATTACCGATGATACCCGCATGCGGGCAGCGCTACCAACCATACAAAAGATTTTGTCTGACGGCGGTTCGGTAATCCTTATGAGTCATTTAGGTCGACCGAAGGATGGTCCGACCGAAAAATATTCATTGAAACACTTGGTATCCCACTTGGCTAATCTGATTGGCCGGCCTGTTTCTTTTGCTGTGGATTGCATTGGTGCTGAAGCCCAAGAGGCAGCGGCAAAACTCTTGCCAGGTGCGGTTTTATTATTGGAGAACCTTCGTTTTTACAAAGAGGAGGAGAAGGGTGATGCATCATTTGCAGCGCAGTTGGCGAAACTGGGTGATGTTTGGGTTAACGACGCTTTTGGCACTGCACATCGGGCGCATGCCTCCACGGCCGTGATCGCACAGTTTTTCCCCAAGGAGAATCGCTTTTTTGGTCTGTTGATGGAGGGTGAGGTTAGCAGTGCTGAGCGTGTTCTGCATCAATCCCAGAAACCTTTCGTGGCCATAATTGGTGGGGCGAAAGTCAGCGATAAAATCCTGATCATTGAAAATTTACTGGAGCGTGCCACCGATATCATCATCGGAGGAGGCATGGCTTATACTTTTTGGAAAGCGCAAGGAAAGCAGATCGGAAATTCTCTATGTGAGGAAGATCGATTGTCTTTAGCATCGGACCTGTTAGCGAAAGCAAAGGCAAAGGGAGTGATGATTCATTTGCCGGTCGACAGCACGATTGCTGATAAGTTCGCGGCAGATGCTGCCACTGAGAATGCCGAGAGTTTTGCCATTCCCGGTGGTTGGATGGGATTGGACATTGGTCAACAAGCGCGAGCTGATTTTCGGTCAGTTATTTTGAAGAGCAAGACTATTTTATGGAATGGTCCGATGGGTGTATTTGAAATGGAAAAATTTCAGGCGGGCACCAAGGCAATTGCGGAAGCGGTGGCTGAGGCAACTCAAAAAGGTGCTTTTTCCCTGGTGGGTGGCGGCGACTCGGTGGCTGCGGTCAATCAATTCGGTTTTGCGGATAAAGTGAGTTATGTATCAACCGGCGGTGGGGCCATGCTCGAGTACTTTGAAGGAAAGATCTTACCCGGCATCGCAGCGGTTACGGCTCAATGAGTTTGTTAATTTTCGCATAACTACCTGATTTCGTAACCTTCGGGAAGGGGAATGAGTTAATTTTAAATTCTAAAACTTTTACAAAAATGAATTTTGCAAATCGTACCGGACTTATCATCGCGGCCGTATTGGCTTTGTTGTTTTTCTGGGGCTGCAACGCATACAATGGAATGGCAACTGCTGAAAAAAGCATTCAGGGTAAATGGGGTGATGTAGAAGTGCAGTTCAACCGAAAAGCCAAGATGTATACCGATATCGTGAATGCGATCAAGGGTGCTGCTAAGAATGAAGACACTACACTTATCCGAATCGTACAAATGCGTTCTCGCATTCCGGATATCAAGCCTGATCCGAATAATCCGGGACAACTGGCTGAGGTTGGACAACAATATGCGAACCTGGGTCGGTCCATCATGAACATCAACTTCGAAAATTATCCGGTCCTCAAAACCCAAGATATGTTCCGTGATCTGCAGGCGCAGATCGAGGGCACCGAGAACCGCATTTCAGTTGCCATTCGCGATTGGAACAAAGAGATCACCGATTACAATACCCGGATCGTTCGTTTTCCCACCAAGATCTTAGCTGCTTTGTTCGGATTTAAGGAGAAAGAGAATTACAAGGCGCCGGAGGGTTCCAACGATGTCAAAATTGATTTCGGCAGTTAAGTGTTGCTAAACTTTTTTAGGAAGTCAAAGCCGTGGATCGATCCTGCAGTCGCCAGCAGGGTGGAGGCGGCTATTGCGCTGGCGGAGAAAAAAACCAGTGGAGAGATCCGGGTTTTTACCGAGCGTCGATGTGCGTATGTTGATGCGGTTGACCGGGCTGCCGAGTTGTTTGCCGAGTTGCGTATGCATCAAACGCAGGCGCGCAATGGGGTGTTGATTTATTGGGCGGTAATGGACCGCCAGGTCGCTGTTTACGCCGATCAAGGCATCTATGAAAAATTGGGACAATCGTATTGGAACGAAAGGGTGCAAGAGATGTTGACTCATTTCCGCTCTTCGGATCCAGCCTTGGCGCTTGAGCGATGTATTGATGCGGTGGGGGTAGCCCTGGAACAGCATTTTCCATATGATGCGCGAAATGATCAAAATGAGTTATCGGATTCAATGTTGATTGGGCGATGAGGCGCAGTTTTCTGATATTAATGTTTTGGTGTTGTGGGCTGGCGCTATTCGCACAGGTGGAGGAATATATACCTAAGCGACCCAATCCCGCTCGCTTGGTCAATGATCTGACCAAACAGGGTTTTTTGACCGAGCCGCAACGAGTGGCACTGGAGAAAAAGTTGGTCGGCTTTGATGATTCTACTTCAAATCAAATTGCGGTGGTGATAGTGGAATCGCTGGAGGGCTACAGTGCCAACGAATTTGCTACTGCACTGGGTAGGGCTTGGGGCGTGGGTGGCAAGGATTTGAACAATGGATTGGTCTTGTTGATTTCAACGGGAGGAGGCGATGGTCAGCGTGATGCCTATATCGCAACGGGGTATGGGTTGGAGGGAGCTATTCCGGATGCCACTGCTCGAGCGATTACTGACTTGGAGTTGATTTCAAATTTGAAAAGGGGAGAGTATTACAGGGCATTGGATCGAACCACCGATGCGTTGATGAAGGCGGCTGTCGGAGAATACGCTATACCCAGGAAATATAAACGGCAGAAAAAACTTTCTGAGTGGGCCTCACTGGCAGTGGTTTTATTTTTTATACTGGCCCTCATTTTAGGAAGAAGGGGTGGTGGAGGAAGAGGGGGTGGAATGATTTGGGGTGGACCAATGATGTGGGGTGGTGGAGGCTGGTCTGGCGGCGGCGGTTGGTCAGGTGGCGGTGGTTGGTCCGGCGGAGGCGGATTCGGCGGATTTGGTGGTGGTAGTTTTGGAGGCGGTGGTGCCGGAGGTAAGTGGTAAAAGAGTTGAGTAGATGTTTCGGATTGTTTTGATATTGGTTTTGGTGCTTGGCAAGTTGCATGCGCAAGAGAAATCGGATCGGATGGAGTCAAAAGTTGAGAGCGTTTTTCTGTCAACAACCGAGCCGGATAGTTTATCGGTTTCTCGTTTTACCTGGTTGTTATACAAGGCGTCAAAAGACTCTTCCTTGTTGCAGTTTGGTCGAAAAGCATTTATCGTACGATCCAATAAATTGCATCAATCGGGGAAAGAACGAAGTGGTCAGGTCAAAAGTTTACAGGCCGCTGTTCAGCCGTTGGCTGATTCATCCAGAACTGAGTTGCTCTCTGGCGGATGCGTTGAGAAGTTGACTGAGCCTAAATTTTTACAACTGAGGGCGCGCATGGCTGCAGCTTCCGATGAGTCGGAGATGATACTGATGGTAGTACCAATCATACAGGATTATTGTTTTTCCGTTTCGCAATTGCGTCGGCTATGCTCCATCTTTCTGTATGAAAAAATGCGGTATGCTTTTTTAGAGAAGGTTTATTTGCATGTGGTCGATCCAGCATCACTTCCTGATCTGGCAATTTTTCTGACAGATCCTGGGTATCAGAAGCGGTTCCTTTCGTTGCTGGAACGCTGACAGTTCGGTTACCTTTGTTGCAATGGCTCGTTATTTTATAGAGGTGGCCTATCGGGGTACGCATTACAGCGGATTCCAATCACAAGAGAATGCTGACACAGTGCAGGCTGTATTGGAACGTTGCTTGCAGGTCTTGCATCGTTCTCCGTTTGCGTTGACGGGTTCCTCTCGCACAGATGCGGGCGTGCATGCTCGTCAGAACTTCTTTCATTTTGATCGAGAGGAGCCATTGCATCCGCAGGCGGTATATAAATTGAATGCCATTTTACCGGGTGATATTGTGGTGAAGAATTTTTACTTGGTCGACGCTGAAGCGCATTGTCGTTTTGATGCGGTGGCTCGTTCATACGGATACCGTATTTATAGAGGCAAGGATCCGTTTTTGTCGGATCGTTCTTATTACTTTCCTTATTCGTTGGATTGGGAATGCATGCATGCGGCTGCGGTGATGTTGTTGAATCATTCAGATT
>CAYYXC010000094.1:0-251 GCA_964475505.1 uncultured Chitinophaga sp. | reverse complement strand
GCAATACGCAGGTGAAGACTTTTACCTGTAAGCTGGAACAAAGCGAATGGGTGCAGGATGGGGAAGAATGGGTTTATCGCGTGCGGGCAAATAGGTTTTTAAGGGGGATGGTCCGGGCCCTGACCGCCACTATGTTATTGGTAGGACGCAGAAAGATCGATTTGGATGAATTTCAACACATTATTGAGGCAAAGGATTGCACCCTTGCCAGTTTTGCCGCTCCGGCACACGGATTGTTTCTCGAGCAGGTC
>CAYYXC010000093.1:0-6088 GCA_964475505.1 uncultured Chitinophaga sp. | reverse complement strand
TCCACAAAAAAACAGCGCACATCACGATGCTTCATTGGACTTTGAAACATTGACGGCTTCAATCGATCGATTGCTCTCAGCAAACGGCCGATTCTATATATTACTGCCATTAAAAAAACTGACCAGCAGAATCGAGCTGCTGCGTAAACGAAGATTATACGTTTATAAACAGGTGTGGATGCATCATTCACCTACTCATCCGGCCAACCGGGTCTTTCTGGCGGGCAGCAAACAAATGAAAGAAGTAGAAACGATCGATAAGATCGAGTTGATGGATGCGAATGGACAATACACTGAAGTCGTCCGACAATTACTGAAAGATTACTACCTGATCTTTTGATCAGGCACCGGCGGCATATTCTTGCAAATAGGCGTATGGAGCGGTCAGTGTTCCCTGTTTGAGCATGGTGGCACGCTCGATCATCGGGGAACCATTTCCGAACAAGTCTTCTAACAGGTACTTTATGAGTTGTTCTCCAAAGTACCGACTGGCATCGCGTGCCAGTTCATTGGGCAAATTACCAACTGCCATTACATCGATGGAGTTTGGTAAATAAGGGGCCGTTTTTTGAAGCGTGTTTCGGTCTACTCCGTAAACAGGATCTTCAATGGTTTGATCACCGAGGTTGATGGGTACAGATCCATCGGCATCATCGGTAATGTCTGCAATGGTTTGGGTGATGAATCGATCTGACTGTACATCCGTTTTCTCAAAAAGTCTTGGCATCTGTCGATCCCAGTAAATCCCATTCATCAAAATATCCGTTTGGGCACTGTAGGGCAGATAGAGGCACTCATATTCTTCAGGATGGTCGTGGAAATGCAACCGATTGTATCTTTTATTTAGTTTGTGCCGATACAGGTCGGCACCTTTTAATTGCGTATACACCGGATAAGAGAAGCGACGGGAGAGATAATCCTCCGGCTCTACTTCATGTATACCCAAAAGGTTCATGATCTCAAGGATGCCGTGTGCCACCCGACCACTGCCGGTGACGGCGATCTTCAAGTTGGGCAATTTGAGTCCAAAATAAGTGTGGATGAGGTCGCGAAAACTTCGTTGCTTGTATACCCGATCCAGCGCATACAAGCCGGTTCGATTTCCGTAAGCCATCATGCCATTGTGTGCGCCCACTACCCCTGCGAAGAATCCGAATCCCAGCAAACGCTGTCCGTCCTCATGCTCCAAACATTCATAATCGATCAGCGTGATCTTTTTATCGATCATGCTTCGAAACAATTGCTGGTTGTACGGCTGTGCTTTTTTTGTATGAGAGAAAAACAAATAGGTCTTCTCCGGGAGTAGGTTTTCGATCGAAACTTCCTTGATGCCGAGGAGAATATCGCAAGGGGATAGATCGGCTGTGAGTTGAGCACCGGCCAATTCATATTCTCGGTCGGAGTAACAGCGACTGGCAGAGGGTTCAACCAGTATTTCCAGGTCGTTGCGATGACGTTTAAGCCATTTGCACTGGGCCGGGGTAAGTGCTACGCGGTTGTCGGCAGGTACTTTCCCTTCCCGTATGAGTCCGATTCGGATCATTTGGGTAGTTTTGCAATCGTTTCGCAAAAATAACCTGATTGGGAGGCGTCATGGAAAACTATTTTGATCTTTTTGATATTCCGGTTCAATTACGCGTGGATACCACCGCGTTGCGGTCGAAATTTTTCGCCCTTAGCAGGCAATTTCATCCAGATTTTTTTGTTAACAAATCGGCTGAGGAGCAACAAATGGCCCTTGAAAAGACCGCCCTGCTGAACAAGGCTTGGAAGACCTTTCAGCAACCAGATGAATTGGTGCGTTATGTGTTGGAAATACAAGGTGCGTGGACGGCCGGTGAGAAATATGAGCTTGCCCCCGATTTTTTAATGGAAGTTATGGAGATCAACGAGGCATTGATGGATCTGGAAGAGGACAACAAAGAACCTTTGCGTAGGCAAGTGGAGAGCTTGCAAAGAGGTATGCTGGAACCGGTGGCCCCGTATTTCACAGAGTCTCCCTTCGCCGCAACGGCACAAAAACTGGCCCAACTGAAGGAGTATTATTACCAAAAAAAGTACTTGGACCGGATCACTGAGGGCTTGTCCTAATATTGGTTTCCCCGTACATTTGCACTCCCGCCCGGGTGGCGAAATTGGTAGACGCAGCAGACTCAAAATCTGCCGCCAGCAATGGTGTATCGGTTCGACTCCGATCCCGGGCACTGAAAACCCCCGTATCGATCAGCTTCGCTGATCTGATTCGGGGGTTTTAGTTTGAGAAGTTTGAAAAGTTTGGGAGTTTGGAGTTCGGTATGATAGTAGACTTGCTTGACAATTCATGCAGTTTGTTCATTTGGGAGTTTTTTGCTGCGCTCCGTTGTTTGTCTTTAAAAGTTCGGAATTTTGCAAAGCCATTCATCATTTAACCAACACATAAACAATCGGGCTTATGACTGAGGTTATCATCCCTCTCCTCTCCTTGATCGCGCTGGAAGTGATCCTGGGTATAGACAATATCATTTTCATTTCCATTCTGTCAGACAAACTGGAGGGGAAGCAGCGTAATCAGCTGCGTCTATGGGGGATCATGCTGGCCATGCTGCTCCGGCTCGGCTTATTGGCTTTCATTTCATGGATCCTGAAACTGGATCAAACTCTTTTCAACTTGTACGGAATAGACTTTTCCGGAAAGGGACTGATATTGATTTTCGGTGGACTCTTCCTGATCTACAAAAGCACCAAGGAAATCTATCACAAAACGGAGGCGCTCAAAGAGGACTCGCCCGGTAGCACCACTAAAAGCAGTTTCAAACAATTACTTTCTGAGATCATCATTCTCGACCTGGTTTTCTCGATCGATTCCATCATCACAGCGGTAGGTATGGTACAGCAACTATGGGTTATGTATACGGCCGTGATCGTGACTGTTCTCATTATGTTGGTTGCTTCTCAGCCCATCAGTGAATTCATCCGCAAACACCCCTCCTTCAAAATTCTGGCACTCTGCTTCCTGATGATGATCGGTGTGGCGCTGTTGGCAGAGGGGCTCCATTTTGAAATTCCCAAAGGTTACATCTATTTCTCTATGGCATTCGCGTTCTTGGTCGACATCATACAAATGAAAACCGTCAAGCCGCATGCGTAGCCTATGGGTTGCCTTACTCGGATGCCTGCCCTTGGCCTTAAATGCCCAATATGCCTCGTTGGGTAGTTGGAACATCCTCAATGCTAAGTACAGTCTGAATGAGCGTGTGAGTTTTTTTGGCGAGGCCCAACTGCGGTCGCTGGCCTTCTACAACCAATTTCATTACTACGAGTACAAGGGAGGCATAACTTATAAAGCGCTGAAAAATCTAAGCATCGGGCTTGGAGCCGGTAGTTATCAGACCTACAAAGAGGGAGGAAATTTTCGGCTACCAAAGAACAACGATGAATTTCGCATCTGGCCGCAAGTAATTATGTCTCAGTCGCTGGCCTCCATCAAAATCGAACAACGCTACCGTGCGGAATTTCGTTTTACCAGCAACGGTTATCGCAATCGATTTCGATACCGGCTCGGTCTGGGATATCCCTTCGGTAAAATCCGTGATGGCTACAAGCCCTTTCAGATAAGTGCCAGCAACGAATTGTTCTTTACCGATAAGGAGCCATACTTTGAGCGAAACCGACTGGCATTCGGATTGCATTACAAACCATCTTCGTCAACCATGATCCAAGTTGGGTATCTGCATCAGTTTGATTACCGCATCAATGACGAAACCGGAAGGGATTTCTTACAGGTAGGCTATTTCATTGAGTTTTTCCGAAAACGAACCGGCAAATCAACCAACAACGAGATCATACAAGAGAATTGACTTTATCCGGTCACCAGTAAGCTACATCCCCGCATCTCCGATCCATCTCTTCTGCCTAAGACCCGAAACCGCCCATCTGGGTAAACTTCGCCTATGTCATCTGTGGCAATAAAGGCACAAGAATGTATGTTGGCCAAGTCGATGATGTTGAGTAAACCCCGCCCGTTGTATTTTATTGCTAAAGGATCCTCCTCCTCCCGAATCATTACGCGCATCCAAGGAGGGCATTCAAAAACACCATCCCCAACCGAATAAGCCTGAGAAAGCAGCTCGGTCATCCCATATTCCGAGTGAATGGGACCACACTGAAAATGGGCCGATAGAAAATCATGTAACTCCTCTCGAACCCATTCCTTTCTCCGTCCTTTCATTCCCCCCGTTTCCAGGATGGTTGTGGAACTTAGCTGGTAACGGAATTTTTCTGCCAGGTCCAGCAAAGCAAATCCCACACCCACCAGCATGGTTTTACGTCCACTCTCTTCTCCCTTTATCAATTGATCGATCAGCAACTCCCACTCGTTTAAATAAAACCCACTGTCAGGATGCTTGCCGGCCCCGATTAGTTGCTGCATCATGTACACGAGGGAGGCATTTTTTCGCTCCAAATAGGATGGCAACAAGGCCAGGATGCACCAATCACTAACCGACCCATAGACACGTTCAAAATTCGTTAAAAGCTGATCCTGGTAAATGCTCAGATCTCGAATGGCATGCCGGCTGGGGATCACACCGGTCGTACCACTGCTTTCAAAAACAACCTGAGGGGTGAAATCGCCCGTCACCACCAGGTTTTCCTTGAAAAATTGGATGGGGAGAAATGGGATTTGATCGATTGCCACGGGCGATGAAGTGGAACGTCCGATGGCCTCTACATACCCACGGTAAGTCAGATTACCCTCGAACTGATGCAGGTAAAGCGACAAAGCAAGGGCTTCCAGATCCCGGGCCGCAGTTGTTCTTATTTGTTGCCAATCCAATCGCATAGATTCCTGCTAAAAACGGTAAATTTGGATCAAAGTTAGGTCATGTTCAGAAGGCTCGGCCCGTGGTTATTAATCCTGGCAGCAACAACCGGTTGCCAAAAAGATGAATTCACTACCGTACCGCAGGTAGAGATTGAGTCCATCTCCCCCTCCGTTGCCATCAATGGCAGCATCATTCAAGTGGATGGCAAGTACACGGATCTGGAGGGAGATATAGATTCGGCCTTGATCGTGTACAAATGGTACAACAACACCGCGGTGGTACGAAAAGATACTTTTCGGTTTTCATTCGCCCGACTGGGTATGCCGCCAAACACGCAACGAGCTGAGCTGCGCTTGCAGTTTGAATACAATACCAATAATTACCCAGAGTTGACTAAGTTACCAGGTGTCAGTCAACGTGATACCACAGCCGCTTTTGGTGTAGTGCTTATAGACAAAGCCAAAAATCGTAGCAATTACGCTGAATCACCCACCATCCGATTGAAAAAACCTTAATCCGTTTAGAGTCATATGCCCACGAAAAAGAATACGTCAAAAAAGAGCAAGTCACTGCTGACTGACAATTCACTTCAATTTTTTCGCAACTACATAAACAATGCCTCGCCGGTAGGATTTGAGACTTGGGGCCAAAAACTTTGGCTCGAGTATCTCAAGCCCTATGTCGATAGCCACTACGTAGATCCGTACGGTACAGCAGTGGGCGTGATCAATACCGATCACCCCTTTCGCGTGGTGATCGAGGCGCATGCGGATGAGATCAGTTGGTTTGTGAATTACATCACATCGGATGGTTTGATTTATCTTAAACGCAACGGCGGCGTGGATCATCAAACCGCTCCGGCCTCCCGGGTAATCATTCATGGAAAAAAAGGTCCGGTAAAAGCCGTTTTTGGATGGCCCGCCATTCACACCCGCATTGGAAATGCCGACCAAAAAGAACCTACTCCCCGCACGGATAATCTTTGGTTGGACTGTGGTGCACGCAGCAAAAAAGAAGTGATGGCGCTGGGCATACATATTGGTGCTGTGGTCACTTATCAGGATGGATTTGATGAACTGGCTTATGGAAATTTCGTAGGCAGGGCCTTTGATAACCGCATTGGCGGATTCATGATCGCGGAAGTAGCCAGACTACTGAAAGAAAACAAGAAAAAACTTCCCTTTGGCTTGTATGTGGTCAATGCCGTACAAGAGGAGATTGGTTTGCGAGGTGCAGAAATGATTGCACGCCGAATCAAACCACATGTAGCCATCGTTACAGACGTT
>CAYYXC010000092.1:0-6133 GCA_964475505.1 uncultured Chitinophaga sp. | reverse complement strand
ACCAATCCCACCCTGCTGTTTTTCTTATTGGGCGTGGTAGCTGCGCTGATACGTTCCGATCTCGAGATTCCGGCAACCAGCTCCAAATTCATCGCGCTGTATTTATTATTCTCCATCGGCTTCAGAGGTGGAGTGGAATTGGGTCACGGACATCTTGATAGGGAAGTGACAATAACGCTCGGACTCTCCGTTCTTTTTTCAATCATCACTCCTTTATACACTTATTTCATTTTACGAAGAAGGCTGGATGTATACAATTCAGCTGCCATCGCTGCCACCTACGGTTCGGTTAGTGCCGTCACCTTCGTGACTGCTTGCAGTTTCTTGGCAGATAAACAGATCGCCTTCGGCGGACATATGGTTGCCTCCATGGCGCTGATGGAAGCACCGGCCATCATGATTGGCATGGTGCTGATTCGAAAGTTTGCCAAAGAAGAAAATAAAAAACCTTTTTCCTTTATGCATTTGTTGCGGGAATCTATCAGCAACGGATCAGTACTGATGGTGCTGGGTAGTTTGGTGATCGGATTGGTGGCTGATGATAAACAAGCGGAGGGGATCAAACCCTTCACCAGTGATATCTTCAAAGGATTTTTGGCCGTGTTTCTGCTCGATATGGGCATTACCGCCACCAAACGCATACGCGCTTTTTCCAAAGGTGGATGGTTTCTTACTTTTTTCGCGATCCTGATCCCCCTGCTGAATGGAATGCTGGCCATTTTGATTTCAGCCGAACTGGGCATCCAGGAGGGAAATGCACTTTTATTGGCCATCCTGGCATCGAGTGCCTCTTATATCGCCGTTCCGGCTGCGTTGCGGTTGACTGTGCCGCAGGCGGACCCCGGCTATTACATACCGATGGCATTGGCCATCACCTTCCCCTTTAACATAGTTGTCGGTATTCCGCTATACTACAGTCTCCTTCATTACGTTTTTTACTAAAGCGAATACCCGCTAGGTTTGCAATATGTCGATCCGACTTAATTCCCTCACCAAACGATTCGGCTCTCAAACAGCCGTTAACGGAATATCCTTCGAGGTGAATCCGGGGGAGATCGTTGGATTCCTCGGGCCCAACGGCGCGGGTAAATCCACCACCCTTAAAATGATCACTGGCTACCTGTCGCCCGATGCAGGCAGGGTGGAGGTATGTGGAATGAATGTAGCCGATCATGCGCTGCAGATCCGAAAAAAAATTGGGTATCTGCCCGAACTCAACCCGCTTTATTACGATCTCTACATAAGAGAGTATCTGCAATTCATTGGAGAAGCACAAGGCATTGACTCGATCAAATCCCGCATAGAAGAAGTGATTGATCTGGTGGGATTGACAAAAGAAGCACAAAAGCGAATAGGTGCGCTCTCGAAGGGATACAAGCAACGGGTCGGATTGGCCGCTGCGATCCTGCATGACCCGGAAGTACTTATACTTGACGAGCCCACCACGGGCTTGGACCCCAACCAGATCCTGGAGATAAGAGAAGTGATCCGGCAACAAGGAAAAAACAAGACCGTCCTTTTCTCCTCGCACATTCTTTCGGAGGTGGAGGCCATTTGCCAACGTGTGATCATCATTCACCAAGGAAATCTGGTGGCCAACGATACGCTGCAAAATATTCAGGGAAAGGCGGACCGGTCAACCGTACTTGTTACGTTCCGGGAGGAATTGAATCCGGAAATATGGAAAAATGTGCCGGGCATCCTCCTCGTCACGCAAATCCGTTCGAACGAGTGGCAGTTAGAGACCAAAAATGCGGATGCGTTGCAAAAACAAATCCTTCAACTCGCTTTGCAAGAAGGGCTTAACCTTGTTTCTTTGCAGATCGAAAACCGACGCCTCGAGTCGATTTTCCGTTCGCTGACGACTGCCGGCCATACAACGACTTAATCAATCAACATGAGCTACATCGCTGAGATCTTCGCCCGCCAAATCCTGGATTCACGGGGCAACCCCACTGTGGAAGTGGATGTAATAACAGAAAATGGCGCGCTGGGTCGCGCGGCCGTACCAAGTGGTGCCAGCACCGGCGCACACGAAGCGGTGGAGCTGCGTGACAACGACAAGAAAAAATATGTAGGAAAAGGCGTGACCAAAGCAGTTGGCCATGTAAATAAATCCATCGCTCCTGCCTTGCTCGGTTACGACGTAGCCGATCAGACCGGTATCGACGAGATCATGATCCAACTCGATGGCACCCCCAATAAAAGTAAGTTCGGTGCCAATGCCACGCTGGCCGTGAGCATGGCCGTAGCTAAGGCCGCTGCAGAGGAAGCCAGTCTGCCACTGTTCCGATACATCGGCGGTACCAACGCGAAAGTGTTGCCCATCCCCATGATGAATATCCTGAACGGAGGGGCACACGCCGACAATAAGATCGATTTTCAGGAATTCATGGTCATGCCTGTTGGTGCTCCCTCCTTCAGCGAAGGACTGCGCTGGGGAGTAGAGATCTTCCATGCACTGAAAACCGTGCTTAAGAAAAAAGGATACAGCACCAACGTTGGAGATGAAGGCGGATTCGCGCCCAATATCCAAAGCAATGAAGAGGCAATCGAAACGGTACTGACAGCCATCGAAGCAGCCGGCTATAAAACAGGTTCACAGATCCGCATCGCTATGGATGCAGCCAACACCGAGCTCTGGGATGCGAAGAAAAAGAAGTACGTATTCCACAAGAGCAATGGAAAAGAAATGAGCAGCGAACAGCTGGTGAAATATTGGGAAGGATGGGTAAAAAAATATCCGATCTGCAGCATCGAGGATGGTATGGCTGAGGACGATTGGAAAGGATGGGAAATGCTGACCCAAGCCATTGGCAGCAAGTGTCAACTGGTTGGTGACGATCTTTTCGTTACCAATGTAACCCGCTTGCAAAAAGGCATCGACCAAAAAACCGCAAATGCGCTGTTGGTCAAAGTAAACCAGATCGGTACCGTTACCGAAACCATCAACGCCGTTACACTGGCGCAACACAACGGATACAACACGATCATGAGTCACCGCAGTGGCGAAACCGAAGACACCACCATCGCGGATCTGGCCGTGGCATTGAATTGCGGACAGATCAAAACCGGTAGTGCCTCCCGAACCGATCGTATGGCAAAATACAATCAACTGATCCGCATCGAAGAATTGCTGGGTAGTTCAGCGATCTATCCGAAGGGTTCCGTTAAATTTGGTAAATAAGCAATCCGAATGAAACAACTGATCGATCGCATCCCCGATTGGCTCAAAAATAAATTTCTGCTGGCCGGGGCTGCTTTTGCGATCGTTCTCCTCTTCCTCGACCGAAACGACCTCTTTACCCAGATGGACAGGGTCAGGGAATTGAAAAACTTGGAAAAATCCAAGAAATATTATCGAGAAGAGACGGCCCGACAAATACAAGAGTTGGAAGCACTGAAAAACGATCCGGCTGCCCTTGAAAAATTCGCCAGGGAAAAATACTTGATGAAAAAAGACGACGAGGATCTGTTTCTGATCCCGGAAAAGAAGTCCTCCCCCACACAATAATCAGCCCGAATCCTCGTTTTAATGGAAAGGCCCTCGGCCGATCCCAAATATGAAACGAACCTTCAGCCCCGAAGACCTGCTGGAATACCTCTACAAGGAAACAGATCCACAGCGAACCCAGGCAATAGAAGAAGCCCTCGAATCGGATTGGACACTCCGAGAAAAATTGGCTGTTTTACAAACTTCCCGCGAAAGACTGGACCGACTGGTAGAGTCGCCCCGCACGGAAACCATCCTTCGTATCCTTCGATACGCACAACAGGAAAATCTAGCTACGCACTCGTAAGCATCCCCGCTGATCGCAGTATTTTCGGGCATGACCCGCAAGGAACGATTTACCCGCGTGATTGAATATTTCAGCCGCCTCCTTCCCACGGCCGAAACAGAATTGCTATACGATAATCCCTTCCAATTGCTGGTAGCAGTTATTCTATCGGCGCAATGCACCGACAAACGCGTGAACCTGACGACCCCGGCCCTATTTCAGCGATTCCCCAACGCTACACAATTGGCAAACGCTTCTTTTGAAGATGTTTTTTCATTGATTCGAAGCATCTCTTATCCCAATAACAAGGCAAAACACCTGATCGGGATGGCGCAAAAATTGTTACATGATTTCAATGGTGAAGTGCCTATGACGGTAGAAGAGTTGATCACCCTTCCCGGCGTAGGAAGAAAAACGGCAAACGTAATTACTTCAGTCATTGATAAACAACCAAATATGGCCGTGGATACACATGTGTTTCGGGTAAGTCACCGATTAGGACTAGTACCCCGCACCGCCACAACCCCTCTGGCCGTAGAGAAAAAATTGATCGAACATCTCCCAAAAGAATTAGTACACCAGGCGCATCATTGGCTTATTCTTCATGGCCGATACATATGCCTGGCTCGACAACCAAAGTGTATGGAATGCGGACTGCAAGAAAGCTGCACATATTACCAGAAAACAACCCGCAAGGAGTGAATAAAATCATCCTGATCTCAAAGAACAGCCCCGGAACATTGCCTAATTTTACCGCTTGATGCGCCGACTACTCACGCTTGGATTATTCTGTCTGATGGAATTGCTCCTCCCCTCCAGAGTGAATGCGCAATACTATTTCTATAGTGATCGCTTTTACGAAAGCGATTGGATCGTAGAAGCCGGCGGTACGTTTGGCATCATGAATGCATTAACCGATCTGGGGGGAAATAAGGCAGTGGGAAAACCATTTTTGGTTGACCTCAACTTTCAAAACAGTAATATCAGCGGCGGATTTTATTTGACCGGGATGTATAAGAATTTCTTAGGTCTGCGCCTGGAGGCATGCACCGGAACAGCCGCTGGTGCCGACAGTCTATACAAAAGTGCTCTCCTTAATGCACCTGGTCGTTATGCAAGAAACCTAAGCTTCAGGAGCAAGATCAATGAAGTGCAGCTGGGAATTGAATTTCATCCGCTCACCTTTATCAGAAGCAAAAGCGACGAAAAAGATCCTCCTAAATTTTCTCCCTACATACAATTCGGTGTGGGCTACTTCTCCTTTGATCCGAAAGCCAAACTCAACGGACAATGGTATTCCCTGCAACCCCTTAGAACAGAGGGACAGGGATTTCCGGAGTACCCCGATCGAAAACCCTACGAGCTTAAGCAACAAAACTATCATGTAGGATCGGGCATACGAGTAGAAATCACCGACATGATCGTAGCGCGGCTGGAAGTTGATCACCGCATCTTACAAACGGATTATCTGGATGATGTCAGCCAAAATGTTGATAGCTATATTGATCCATCAATATTTTTTAGAAACTTAACACCGGAGAAGGCAGCCCTGGCGGCAAAATTTTCTTACCGAACAGATGAGATTACTGTCGCGGAACCTTACACAAAAAGCAATCCACGTGGAAATCCCGGCGACAACGATGCGTTTTTCACCATACACCTGAAGGTCGGTGTGATGCTGGGTCGAAAAAGAATTAAGAATTAAGGAATCAGCGCCGCTTACCCTTTCAACATTTCCTCCAACTTCATTACCAGTTCTGTTTTGGTAATGGGAACACCCATGATCTTATTATATGCCTTTGCATCGATCAGGAATTGATCGCGAATGATTCGAACGAGTTGTCCATTGTTGATCTCGGGTACTAATACCTGATCGAACTGACGAAGCAATGTTCCCAGGTTGCGTGGGAAAGGACGTATATAGCGCAGGTGCAAATGACTGACGGATGCTCCCTTGGCTTGCAATTCCGCAACAGCTGATTTAATGGCACCATAAGTAGAGCCCCAGCCCAGGACCAGCACTTTGCCTTTATCCGGACCACTATCCAATTGCTGTTCGGGGATATACTCGGCGATCTTGTCCACTTTGGCTTGCCGTAATTGCACCATCAATTGATGATTCTCTGGCTCGTAGTTAACGTTGCCTGTAATATGTTGTTTCTCCAATCCGCCGATCCGATGCTCAAAACCGGCTGTGCCCGGTATGGCCCAAGGCCTTACGCCTTTTTCATCCCGCTGATAAGGCTTGAATTTCTCCTCCCCTTCGGGCAACTGGGTCATGAACTTCACATCGATGGCTGGCAGATCCTTGGTTTGCGGAAAACGCCAGGGCTCCGCACCATTGGCAATGTACC
>CAYYXC010000091.1:0-6158 GCA_964475505.1 uncultured Chitinophaga sp. | reverse complement strand
ATTATTTCTGTATGACAGACTCAATGATTCGCTCATCAAAATTTCACCGAGCGATATACCAGGCATTTACGACCTACCCGATTACAAATGGGGACCGGATGGAAAACGTACTGATTCCACTAAAATGAGAGGGATTATCTTCTCGGGCCTGTATTGGTCCCCTAATGGCAAACATTGCATGATTGAAGTGAGAGCGCAGGACAACAAAGACCGCTGGATCATGCTTTGGAACACCGCCACCAAAAAAATGACACTGGCCGATCGGCAGCGGGATGAGGCATGGATCGGTGGACCAGGTATACCTGGATGGGGTGGTAATTCTGTTGGATGGATCGACGAAGACAATTTCTGGTACCGCTCCGAGCAATCCGGCTATGCACACCTGTATCGATATCAGGTTTCCTCGAATAAAAACGTGGCAATCACTTCGGGCCGGTATGAAGTTCAGCAAGCCATCTTATCCAACGACAAAAAATATTTCTATATCACCAGTAATGAGGTGCATCCCGGTGAGCAACATTTTTACAGTGTTCGCATTGCAGATGGACAAAAGATCCAACTGACGAAGGGAGAAGGAGCACATCAGGTTACGCTTTCGCCGGACGAGCAACGATTGGCCACCCTTTACTCCTCCTATAACCGGCCTTGGGAGTTGTACATACAGAAAAACGATCGGCAATCGGCTGCGCAAATGATCACCAACAAAGGGCAGTCTGATGAATTCAAGAAATATCCCTGGCGGGTTCCCGAACTGGTAAAGATACCAGCGCGGGATGGAGCCGAGGTCTATGCGCGTTTATATAAACCTACCAACCCCGATCCCAATAAACCTGCGGTCATCTTCGTACATGGGGCGGGCTACTTGCAAAACGCCCACAAATGGTGGAGCAGTTATTTCAGAGAGTATATGTTTCACAATTTGTTGGCCGATCTGGGTTATCATGTGTTGGACATCGATTACAGAGGAAGTGCCGGCTATGGCCGGGATTGGCGCACCGGCATTTACCGACACATGGGTGGCAAAGACCTGACCGATCATGTGGATGCCGCCAAGTATCTCTCAGAGAAATATGGCGTCGATCCAAAACGGATTGGGATTTATGGCGGCTCTTATGGGGGCTTTATCACCCTGATGGCCTTATTCACCACGCCGGATGTTTTTCAAGCGGGTGCAGCCCTTCGACCGGTAACAGATTGGGCTAATTATAACCATGGCTATACCTCAAATATTCTGAACGAGCCCACTCAGGACAGTATCGCGTATAGAAGAAGTTCACCGATCTATTTTGCCGAGGGACTAAAAAATCATCTGCTGATCTGTCACGGGATGCTTGACCTGAATGTACATTATCAGGATGCCGTAAAACTGGCTCAGCGATTGATTGAACTGGGGAAGGATAATTGGGAGCTTGCCTCCTATCCAATGGAAGATCATGGCTTTGTTGAACCCAGCAGTTGGACGGATGAGTATAAGCGCATTTTATCCCTTTTTGAGCGAGTGCTAAAAGGGGTTCCAACCGGGGGGAATCCGCAGTGATAAACTAACCTATATTTGTACCTCATTCAGAACCGAAGCCATGGCCCTCAAATTCGAAGATCTTGATGCCCGTTTGACCGGTGATGATCATAGCGGTCCAGACCCCAAAAACAGTTGGTTCCGTCGCATCAAAAAAGGAATCATTACTTCAACCGCGGAAAAAAAAGAAACACCCGAGGGCCTTTGGAATAAATGCCCGGAGTGCAGCCATATCATGACGGTCTCAGACCTGAATGAGCAAAAATGGGTTTGCCCCAATTGTAGTCACCACCACCGGATCAGCAGCCAGGACTATTTTGAGATCCTGTTCGATGAAGGAAAATTCACTGAACTGGCTGATAACATCCGAAGCAAGGATTTTCTGGGTTTCACCGATCTAAAGCCATATGGAAAACGGCTGGAAGAGATATGGAGTAAAACGGATCTGGTGGATTCCATGCGCGTAGCCACCGGTCAACTGGAGGGGCATGGCATCGTAGTAGCTTGTATGGATTTTGCCTTTATCGGCGGATCACTAGGAAGCGTGATGGGTGAAAAGTTTGCTCGAGCGGTGGACTATTGCTTGGAGCACCGCCTCCCCTACTTGGTCATCAGTAAAAGTGGCGGTGCGCGTATGATGGAAAGTGCTTTCTCCCTTATGCAACTGGCGAAGACCAGCGGTAAGCTTTCTCAGTTAAGTGATGCCAAACTCCCCTATATTTCCCTGCTCACCGATCCAACCTTTGGTGGTATTTCTGCGTCTTTTGGAATGTTGGGAGATCTCAATATTGCAGAGCCCGGTGCGTTGATTGGTTTCGCCGGTCCCCGCGTGATTAAAGAAACGATCAAGCGAGACCTACCCGCGGGCTTTCAGCGAAGTGAATTCATTTTGGACCATGGCTTTTTGGATTTCATTGTGCACCGAAAAGAATTGAAATCAAAATTGGCCACCGTTCTGAAACATTTCCGCCCCTGAGTCAGCGATTGGTTCGAGTGACCCACATCCTCTAACATGCTCGAATTCCACAACAGACAGGCCCTACATCAATATTTCATCGACGACAAATACGTTGCCGGAGTAGTCATGCTGGGAACCGAGGTTAAATCCGTTCGCGAAGGACGCATCAGATTCAACGATAGTTTTTGCCAAGAGATAGACGGCGCCATATGGATAAAATCGCTTCACATTCCTCCCTATTCGCACGGCACCGTCAACAATCACGATCCGCTGCGTGACCGAAAGCTCCTGCTCCAGAAAAGGGAGATCGCACGGTTAAGAGCCAAAATCAAAGAGAAAGGTTATACGCTGGTCCCCTTACGCCTCTTCTTTAATGAGCGAAATATGTTAAAGCTAGAAATCGGACTGGCTCGTGGAAAGAAATTACACGACAAAAGAGAGACCATCAAACGCCGCGAACAAGACCGGGAAATGCGGCGTATTGTAAAACCTTAAGCAGATCCTAACAGATGTGTACAACTTAGCCGCATTTTCCCTGTGGCGATGATCTATTTTGGCTTCGTGAAAAAGTATTTGACTTTGTTGTTAGCCCTAGCGGTTTATTTACCCACCAACGCTCAATCAATTGCGGGATACTGGTACGGTTCAGCCTATGTGAGCGGATCACAGGGCAACCAGCACAATTACTTAATGGAACTTATATTGACGGAGAAAGGAAATGCGGTTGAAGGAATGGTCAATTATTATTTTCGCAACCTCTACCGGTCCATTCCGATCAATGGAAAGATTGACCGGGTAACCCAACAGGTGACAATCCCCGAGGTACCATTTGTTTACTACGGATCGCTCAGTCAAATGGAGGTTGATTGCCAGATGAACGGAAGTTTTCAATTGATTATTGCAAGGGCTGGATCGACTTTGTCAGGACAATGGAAACCAACGGACGCGCATAAGTACACCTGCCCGCCAATCCAAACAAAGCTTACGCTTGACCGGGAACAACCGGTAACAGATTCATTGATACAAGCCATAAAGAACTGGAAAGAACAATACCAGGTTTGGAGCCCAAGCCCAGATACCGACAAGGAAACAGCACTAACCGTTACGCCGCGAATGGTAAAAAACTATGTTGTAGTGAATGAGCAAGCATCTCGAAAATCAGAGCTCTTGGAAGAGATTGAGATTGAATCTGACTCGGTTTTGATTAACCTCTATGACAATGGTGAGGTCGATGGAGACTCTATCTCCCTTTTTGTCAACAAAAAACTAATTGCCACCCATCAACGGTTGAGTACCCGGCCCATACAATTAAAACTTGGATTAGACTCCACACAAGATCAAATTGAACTCGTCATGTTTGCTGAAAATGTTGGCATGATACCTCCGAACACCGCTTTGATGATTGTTCAATCCAATGACAAATCCTATTCACTGCGACTCACCAGCACGTTAGATAAAAGTGCCATGGTACGGATCAAGCGTAAGCTTAATAAACCGAAGGGCAAATAACACCTGCTACTGATCAAAAAGACTGGACTGAGGAGTAGTGTTGGCTATAACCCACTCGAGTGAGGTAGACTTAGCGTAATCAGCCATTTTTGTGCCTACGGTTCGCCAGCCAGTCACTTCAGCCATCTTCGCAATTTTAAGTTTGGCTTTTCGTGATTGAGCACCTCTTCCCTGCTCAATGGACAGAATGGGTTCCGCATCTGTGCTCACTGCCTCCAAGTAATTACCCGCTCCCTCCTTGATGCACAAAAATTTAGTTCGCAGAGTGGTGGTCTCAATCTTAAACCGCTTGAGCATAAACTGCTTTTTCTCTTGATCCACATAAATAGCCGAAACGACAGCCTCCTGATCAAATTTCCCGATCCATAAAACCTGCTCGGGATCAAATTTTTGTGTCATCTCCTGATCTGTTACCTCATAGTTGCCATCTTTATAAAATACGAGCAGTCTGTCCTCTGCCTCAAAACTACCTAAGGACAATCCTTTACCCTCTGCATTCAATCGACCAAACTTGTCATCGAACCAAAGCGCCCGGCTGAGTAAAGTGGCCTTCCCTGCTTCCTTGAACTTAACGGAACGGATGGGATATTTGGTAACCTGGTTGCCCATGCTGTTTCGGCCTTTAATACCCAGTTCTTCAAAATAAAAATCAAATTCTTTTATGCGGGCTGAGCATCCAGGTGTAAGAACGATCTTAACCACTTCTGCCTCTCCATTGGGATTAACACTCAAATAATGAACCCGGCTTTTCTCATCCCCACGCGTCAGATCATATTCTTTGTCGCGCGTGACACCTGTAATATTGAAGCGCTTAGCATAACTAAGTCCTCCTTTACCATCAGCATAGATCATGTTATACGTAGTCCGTTCATCATTCTTTTGGAAAACAGCCACGTGTAAGATGTCTTTCCCGATAAACGTTTTCTCCGCCACTTTCACTACTTTAACAATGCCGCGGCGAGTAAAAACAATGACGTCATCCAAATCTGAACACTCAAAAAGTAATTCATCTTTCTTCAGCCCGGTGCCAATGAATCCCTCTTCCCGGTTGACATAGAGTTTGGTGTTGGCTATGGCCACCAGCTTAGCCTCAATCACCTCAAATGCCTTGATCTCGGTCTTCCGCTCTCGACCTTTTCCATATTTTTTAGCCAGGTTCTCGTAATAAGCCACCGCGTAATCAATCAGGTTGTCAATATCATATTTGACCTGTTTGATCTGGGCTTCAAGGTCTTTGATCTGTGCAATCAGGTCTTCGATGTCGAGTTTATAAATACGACGGACAGGTTTCTCCGTGAGCTTGAGTATATCCTCGCGCGTAATTCCCCGGTTGAGTTTCTTGAGGAAGGGCTGGAATGCTTTTTCAATGGCCAGTAAGACTTTCTCCCAGGTTTCATGCTTTTTCTCCAACTCCTGATAGATCTTCTCCTCAAAGAAGATTTTTTCCAGTGAGGTGTAGTGCCATTTCTCCTGTAGCTCATTCAACTTGATGCGCAATTCTTGATCAAGCAGATCCTTGGTCTTATCTACCGATAAACGGAGTAAGTCGTGGACACCCAAAAATTGCGGACGCTGATCTACGATTACGCAAGCATTCGGCGAAATGGATATTTCGCAATCGGTGAATTTATACAGTGCATCGATGGTAATATCCGGAGAGATCCCGGCTGCCAAATCGATCTGAATTTCTACGTCGGCAGCAGTATTGTCAGTTACTTTCTTGATCTTGATCTTACCCTGATCGTTTGCCTTCACGATCGATTCCATCAGTTGAGTAGTGGTAACTCCGTAAGGAACACTGGTGATGGAAAGGGTCTTTTTATCTATCTCTTTGATATGAGCACGGACCTTTACCCTACCTCCCCTCTTTCCTTGGTTGTAGTCAGCCACATCAATCATACCCCCTGTTTGGAAATCTGGGTACAGTTCAAACTTCTTGCCACGTAAATGTTTGATAGAAGCATCGATCAACTCCAGAAAATTGTGCGGAAGGATTTTAGTGGAGAGTCCAACCGCAATTCCATCCGCTCCTTGAGCAAGGAGCAATGGGAATTTCATAGGTAGCGTTACAGGCTCTGATTTTCTTCCATCATAACTGAGTTGCCAGTTGGTTGTTTTGGGATTGAAAGCCACATCGAGGGCAAACTTGCTGAGGCGTGCCTCAATATAACGGGC
>CAYYXC010000090.1:0-6202 GCA_964475505.1 uncultured Chitinophaga sp. | reverse complement strand
ATCGAGGTATTTCTGCGGATCCTTTTCAGACATCACCGTGAAGAATACCCGGTTAGTTGAATCAAAAGAGATCATTACGGCATTGTTCTCAGGCAGTTTTTGAGAAAGCACAGAGCCAGGCGTCTTGATCTCGACAATATCCGGTGGCTTGAACTTGGTAGCCATGATGAAGAACGACAGGATCAGGAACGCGATGTCCACGAAGGGCGTCATGTCCGTATCCGTGCTCTTCCTAGCAATCTTGGCACTTGGCATGTTTTACGATTTTGTAAAGTGAGATGAAAAATGGTTTCGTTTCCACAAATGCCGCCGCTCTTATTTGTAAAGAGAAGCGAAGCTTTGGGTCAGCGTAAAACCGGATTCATCGATGCCATGTGTGATGGAGTCGATCTTGGTGGTGAACACATTGTACATGATCAACGCGATCGCGGAGGTTCCGATACCAAGGGCCGTATTGTAAAGGGCCTCGGAGATACCAACCGCCAGGTCACCAGCAGCACCACCACCGCCTTCTTCACCCAATGCGGCGAAAGAGCGGATCATACCGATTACCGTACCCAACAGGGCCACGAGGGTACCTACAGAGGTGATTGTTGAAAGGAACACCAAGTTTTTCTGAAGCATGGGAAGCTCTAATGCAGTAGCCTCTTCCACTTCTTTTTGAATGGCAATTACTTTTTGCTCGGTTGTCATACCGCTTTCGGAGATCATTTCTTTGTAACGACGCAGTCCAGCCTTCATTACATTACCAACTGATCCGCGCTGCTTGTCGCACTCAGCGATCGCTGCGTCTACGTTTTTGTTGGCCAGGTGGAATTGAACCTGACGAACAAAATTTGCGATGGATCCATTGCCCAATGCACGGCGGATAGTCAAGAAGCGCTCAATGGAGAATACAACCACCATCAAGAACATTCCGATCAGGAGCGGAACGATGATACCACCCTCGTAAATACGGTGAAATGCATCTTTGGGACCTTTGTGGCCAGGCCAAAATCCACCAGACATATCGGGTGTTTTGAAACCGGCGGCATCTCCCATGATGAAACGCCAAATAGAGTATCCGGCAATCACACATAATACAGGGGCAAGCCAAGAAATCAGGTTGCCATCGTGTTTGGCCTGCGTGGCCTTGTTTGCAGTCTTCGCAGCGGGTTTGTTCAAATCTGCCATGATCGTTTGTTTTTAAATTTAGATGGTAAGCCCCGTTTTTAGGAGTGATAACTCATCGGGGAGCGACAAAATACATATTTTTTCATCCAGCCAAACGGAGCGAACAAAAAATTAATTCGGGAGGGGGAAAAAAGTGGACAATTCACTCGTAACGAAGGGCCTCGATCGGGTTGAGTTTACCTGCCTTCAGGGCTGGAAAAATGCCGGCAAGTAAGCCGACGGCGGTACAGATCAAGATGCCATAAAGGACCCAATTCCAGGGAACGACAAAACCGGTATTTAAGACCAGGGAAAACAGGTTTCCAACCCCCACCCCCAATAAAATTCCAAAGCCGGCACCCATCAGACTGATCAGGATAGCCTCTGTCAGGAATTGACGGCTCACCAACCTCGATTTACCACCAATGGCTTTGATCAGACCCACTTCCCGGGTACGCTCAGACACTGAAACCAGCATTATGTTCATCAACCCAACGGCAGCGCCGATCAATGTAATCAGGCCGATCACCGTGGCAGAGATGGTTAAAAAGCGTAACGAGTTCATGGCCGTTTCAGCTACACTGTCACTTCGATCCAGCACAAAATTACTTTCCTCCGTGGCCGACAGTTTTCGAATGCCGCGAAAGGCACTCTCTGCTTCGCCCATGGCCGGATTCACTTGCAAAAGATCGGTGGCCTTGATCGCAATGACGTAAGAAGCTTGCGAAGGAAATACCCGCTCCAAGTTGGAATAGGAAATGATCACGACGTTATCTCTGCTAAATCCAAAACTCGATCCCTTGCTCTCCAGTACCCCAATAACTCGATACGGAATACCATTGATGCGTACCTCTCCATTCACCGAAGAGGAGGCGCCTCCCCGAAATAATTTATCCGCCACATCATAACCCAGGATGCAAACGTTTTGCCCGGACCGAACATCGTCCCTCCCCAAATTTCGTCCCGCCATCAGCGTGTAATTATTCAACTCGAGGTAGTGTACATCGCCACCAAATACAGTTACGTTGGGGCTGGTCTTCAGCGTGCCCCTGGATACTAAATTGTTTCGATTGCCAAATACGGAGATGCTTTTCACCGCAGGGAAATCAAATCGCTCGAGAAAGGCCTCTGCCTGGTCGCGAGTGATGATCTTATCCAGATTCGACACTTTTTCTTTGCGAGCCCCTTTGCGGGTCAGCTTAACCTCATCGCTCTGTGACCTGCCTCCAAAACGAATGTTTCTTTCCTTGAAGCGAATCGAAAATGCGTTGGCGCCCATCGAAGAGAAACTCTCACTGAATTTTTGATTCATCGCCTGAATAGCCGTTATGATACCGATCAAGGCCATGATGCCGAAAGCGATGATGGATACGGTCAGACCCGTACGCAGTCGGTTGGCCCGAATGGTTCGAAACGCCAACGAGAGGATGTCGGTGAATTGCATCTTAGAAGTAAAGATAGTGCAAGAGCCAGCCCGGCTGTATGCCCCATAAAATGATCAACAACGCGATCAGCGTCAGCAGCTGTTTGAATCCGAGTGAAAAAGTCGGGAAACTCACGCCCTCTTCAGGCGCACGGAAATACATGGCCTGCAATACGCGGAAATAATAATAAACACTGACAGCAGCCATCAATACCGCGGCGATCGCCACGGCCAATCCATATTTGGCATCCAAGGCAGCCTGCAGCATATAGAATTTGGCTAAGAATCCGGCCGTCAGCGGTATACCGGCAAGAGATAGTAAAAATACCGTCAACATAGCGGCCACCCAGGGCTGTCTCTTTGCCAAGCCATTAAACCCTTCGATCGTATAATCCTCCATGCGGGTAAGCACGGAGAAAATACCAATGGTGGCAAGCGAATAAGATGCAGCATACAGGATCATGCCTTCCTTAGCCGTGTCTCCTAATCCATAAATACCCAGCATCATAAAACCTGCCTGCGCGATGCTGGAATAAGCGAGCATCCGCTTGACACTTTGCTGGTAAACCGCGGTGATATTTCCCACCACTAAGGTCAATACAGCCAGCGCACCGGCCCAGATCTGCCAGGTGATTTTCAAACTTCCAAAAGCATGATCGAATAAACGCAAGAAGCCAGCAAAAGCAGCCGCTTTCACCAACGTGGCCATGAAAGAGGTAAATACCGTAGGTGCGCCGTCATATACATCCGGCGTCCAAAAATGAAAAGGAGCGACCGATACTTTGAAGGCCAACGAAAAAAGCATCAAGAATAATCCACCAGTCAACAACCGCATGGGCATGCCTGTAGCAGCCATCATTTCAGCCGTAGAAAAACTTCCGCGGGCCCCATATACCAATGCAATACCCATCAGCATGAGTCCGGTCGAAAAAGCCCCCAGCAGAAAATATTTTAAGGAAGCTTCGTTGCTTTTCAGGTTGCGTTTATCTGCTCCCGTGAGGATGTACAACGGAATGGTTACGATCTCGATTCCCAAGAACAACATCAGCAAGGACGTGAACGAGAGCACCAACGCAAAACCACAGAAAATAAAAAATATCAACGCAAAATATTCACTGTAGTCACTTCCCACATTGGCCATGTCCTTAGCTGAAAGCAAAAAGTAAAGCAATCCACATCCGCTCAACACGGCCAGCATCACCAGCCCGTATCGGTCCATGGACAGCATTTCGATCGAAGACAACTCATAGATCACATATCCCTGCATCTCCGCCAAGGTGGAAAGGAACAAGGCGGCCATACCCACTTGGGCTACTGTTCGAATGGTGTGACGGGACAATCCACTTACACTTAAGAACATCATCAATACACCCCAAACAGCACCGAGTAATAAAAGATTCATACGTTCAGATATTTTTATTTGGCGAGGAAACGAGTGATATCGATCGATTTCACAAATTCCCAGGCATATTCATTGGTAAAGTCAAGTGCCGCTTGCGGATAAATACCGAAGACCAAGATCAACAACACAACAACAGAAAGTGCTGCTGTTTCGGCCGTAGAAAGCCGCAGACCGGTTTCAGTAATGGAATTGGTCTCCCCATAAAAAATTCTGCGCACCATATTCAGCGTGTAAATAGCCGAGAGGATGACCCCCAGTCCGGACAGAACAATGAACACGATCCGATAAGGTGACTGGGCATGAAAGATGGCATTGAACTGCAGGAACTCCCCCGGAAACGCATTGGTAAGCGGCAAGGCGATGTTAGCCAGCGCAATGATCAAGAAGAAAATGGTGAAGTTGGGCGAAGTACGGGCCAATCCACCTAATTCCGAAAGTTTGCGCGTACCAAAACGTGATTCGATCCGATCGGCCAACAACCACATACCCATGATGTTGATACCATGACTAAACAATTGGAGCAACACTCCCTGAAATCCGATGTGATGATGATGCAAGGCCAGATTGCTATTGTTGGTAAAACCGGTCAGAGCAAACAGGGCCGCAACGGTAAGTCCCATGTGCGCAATCGATGAATAAGCGATCAATCGCTTGAGATCATCTTGGCGGATTGCGATCAATGAAGCATACACGATTCCCACTACTGCCAAACAAATAACCACATCACTCCATATAAAAGATCCGATGCTGATGATCGGCAACAACCACCGGATCATAGCTACTACCCCCATCTTTACCATCACACCACTGAGCAATAAAGTAGTGGTCGTAGGCGCCTGCTCGTAAGCATCGGGCTGCCAGGTATGAAAAGGGAATAAAGGCACTTTGATGGCAAAAGCCAGAAAGAAGAGCCAAAACAACCAAGCCTGGGTTGATTCGGGCAATGCCAAGTCACTAAAAGCCCTCCACTGAAAGGTATTGTTGGGGGTCGCTTGCTGCAAATAGATCAATCCGATGAGCATCAACACAGAACCCACGAACGTGTAAAGAAAGAATTTGATGGTAACCGGAATGCGTCTTTCGCCTCCCCAAATAGAACTCAGGAAATAGGCGGGTATCAAAGCCAATTCCCATCCGAAATAAAAGAGAAATGCATCGCTGGCTAAGAAGACGATGGACATGCCTGCTTGCATCCACAGCATCAATCCATAGAAACGATGAGGCATCGCGCGATCGGTGTGCCAACTTCCCAAAACGGCAAGGACCATGCCGATGGAAGAAAGCAGGGTCATCCACTTTGACAACACATCGCCCGTGAGGGTGAAGCGAGCACCAATGGGTTGGATCCACTCCGCATCGCAGGGCCAATTTGAGGGAAGCGACAGATAGGGAAGCCGTAACCCCACTGTCAGGAGTGAAGACAGGGCCAAGACCAATGCAAGGGGCCGAGCCAACTGCGGGCGGGAAAGAAGCAAGAGCAGCAGTCCGCCAATGAGTGGAATCAGAACAAGTAAAAGTGCAATCATACGTAGTGGCGGTTTGACGCTTGAATAATTATTTACGAATGAAGAATTGTAAACCAAGTATCACTACCATTCCGATCACCATCCACAAGGCATAGTTGCCGGTCTGGCCATTTTGAATCAATCGAACCTGCTGGGATATATAGCGGACCGAACGTCCGATCCCTTGAATCAATCCGTCCACCACCCTTGGTTCAAAAATAGTACGGATCCATCCGCCCAATCGGTGCAAGGGCTGAACGATCGCCGCCTGATAGAGCTCGTCTACATACCATTTATTCTCCAAGAAACGAGCCACTGGACTGGCGGATTCCTCTGTTTGGTATTGCTTGTAGCGGTTCCATGCAAATAAAATGGTCAGCAGCACCAATCCCATCGACAATCCCATCAACAAATACTCCGTAGCATGAGAGATCGAATGGTGCTCCGCAGCAGGAATCACCGAAGACAAGAACAAGGCCAACCGATCGCCGCCATGCAGCAAGACTTCCGGAACACCAACCCATCCACCTATCAGCGACAATATGGCCAGCAAGATCAATGGAAGGGCCATAGCTATCGGGGACTCATGCAAATGCTGACGCTGCGACTCTGTGCCACGAAACGAACCGCCAAAAGTGAGGAAGAACAAACGGAACATGTAGAACGCCGTGAGCAAAGCGGTAAACAATGCAATGCCATAAAATACCGGGTGCTTCAAGA
>CAYYXC010000089.1:2285-6284 GCA_964475505.1 uncultured Chitinophaga sp. | reverse complement strand
GAAGAAGGTCTGCATCGTAACTGGTACGAGAGCTGACTATGGATTACTACGTTGGGTGATGAAAGGCATCCTGCAGTCCAAACGCCTCCAACTTCAAGTCATTGCTACTGGGATGCATTTGTCTCCAGAATTCGGCCTAACGGTGAAGGATATAGAGGCTGATGGATTCTTGGTAGACAGACGGGTGGAGATGCTGCTAAGTTCCGATACCCCATCAGGCATTACGAAATCAATGGGCTTGGGGATTATTAGTATGGCTGATGCTTTATCTGACCTCCAGCCAGATCTGCTCCTCGTTTTGGGAGACAGATTCGAGATTTTTGCTGCAGCATCTGCAGCACTCGTTGCACGGATTCCCATAGCGCACCTTCATGGCGGAGAAGTGTCTGAGGGCGCGATGGATGAGTCGTTTCGTCATAGCATTACTAAGATGTCTCATTTGCACTTTGTAGCAAATGAGTGTTACAGGCGGCGTGTCCTACAGCTAGGTGAGAATCCTGACCATGTGTACTGCGTGGGTGGGGTTGGTTTAGACAATTTGCTTCGCTTAGATCTCCTAGATCGGCGGGCGCTGGAGGATGCTCTGGATTTCCGTCTTGGCCTGAAGAATCTCTTAATCACCTTCCACCCGCCTACACTCGATAAGGACGCAGCCGAGAAACAGATGCGAGAATTATTGTTGGCATTAGCTGAACTAAAGGATACCCATCTGATTTTCACCATGCCAAATGCAGACACTGAAGGTCGAGCATTGATCCGAATGATCCATGATTTTTGTGCATCCCATGGGCATGCAAAGGCGTACACCTCTTTGGGTCAACTGCGATACCTGTCCTGTATCCGCCATGTCGATGGGGTGGTGGGTAATTCCTCCAGTGGATTGATTGAAGTGCCTGCCCTTAGAAAAGGTACAATCAACATAGGAGATCGACAGAAGGGGCGCATGAAAGCAACCAGTGTGATTGATTGCCAACCGGAAAAGCAGGCTGTGCTGGAGGCTATCGGGCAGCTGTACTCTGATTCATTCCAGAAAATGCTGCCGAATTTATTCAACCCCTATGGCGCTGGAGGGGCATCGGATGCCATTGTCAATATTCTGGAGGAGAAGGAATTCAAGCCTTTGTTGAAAAAGCCATTCTACGATCTTTTCCAAGACCATGACTGAATTGGAAGAAACATTCTGCAACTGGCGTCAAGCCATGATTCCCCCTACTGCGACCATACGTGAGGCCATCGCCAATCTGGATCAGGTTGCGATGCAAATCGTACTAGTGACAGATGCAATGGGCTCCTTAATCGGTACTGTTTCAGATGGTGATATCCGAAGAGGGCTTTTAAAGGGACTATCTCTAGATAGCGCCATAGATCCTGTCATCTTCCGGCAACCGTTAGTGGTCCCCCCCTCCTTGGCGAGAGAGCAGGTGTTGCAGCTGATGACCCTGAACCAGATACGTCAGATACCAATAGTGGATGAAACCAACAGGATAGTAGGCCTGCATCTTTGGAATAGGGTGGCAAGTCCGGCTATTCGACCTAATGCCATGATTATCATGGCGGGCGGAAAAGGGTTGCGGCTGCGGCCTCATACAGAACATTGTCCCAAACCCATGTTGCCCATTCAGGGGAAGCCGATGCTCGAGCATATCCTTGAAAGGGCAAGGGCGGAAGGGTTTATACACTTTGTTTTCGCTATACATTATCTTGGGCATCTTATTGAGAAATATTTCGGGGACGGAAATCGCTGGGGGGTAGAGATTGAATATCTGCGAGAAGAGAGACCCCTTGGAACCGCGGGCGCATTGTCACTTTGGGAAAAGAAACCAGAAGTGCCCTTCGTGGTCACTAATGGCGATGTTATTACGGATATCAGGTATGGTGAATTGTTGGAATTCCATACCCAGCAAGAGACAGCAGCCACTATGGCCGTCCGCCTGCATGAATGGCAACACCCTTTTGGCGTAGTCAGACTACGTGGCGTGGATATAGTAGGATTCGAGGAAAAACCTATCGCGAGAAGTCATATAAATGCAGGAGTATATGTGCTGAGCCCTGAATCACTACAGCTACTTGAATACGGAATGCCGTGCAATATGCCAGATTTGTTCGAACGGCTTCAGAGGAATACTATGCGGACGGTAGCCTATCCAATGCACGAACCCTGGCTAGATGTAGGTAGGCCAGACGATCTGGATAAGGCGAACTACAAATAATAAAATTATTCAAATAATGGAACTAATCAAGTACCCAAGTTCAGTAGACTTAAATCTATTCAAGAGTGAAAACAGTAACTTAGCTCCTAAATATGGATTACCCGAAGATGTTACTTTTTGTAAAAATTGCGTCATCTCCAATCAACGGCCAAATTCTGCTGTAGAATACAAGCACACAAAAGACTCTAAAAAGGTTACTATTCATTTTGATGAAAATGGTATTTGTGATGCCTGTAAATTTGCTGAAAGAAAAAAAAGAATAGATTGGCAAGAAAGAGAGAAAGCCTTGATGGACCTTTGCGATCGGTTTAGAAAAAATGATGGATCTTATGATTGTATAGTTCCTGGATCCGGGGGTAAAGATAGTTTTTACGCTTCCCATATATTGAAGAGTAAATATGGAATGCATCCACTTACAGTTACATGGGCACCGCATGTCTACACCGACTGGGGGTGGAAAAATTTTCAGTCGTGGATACATGCAGGTCATGATAATTATCTGATGACACCAAACGGCAAAGTGCATCGTCTATTGACACGACTATCTACGGAATTACTGTTTCATCCCTTTCAAGCATTTATGTTTGGCCAAAAGTCCCTAGCCCCAAAGATGGCCTTGCTCTTTAACATTCCTTTGGTTTTTTATGGTGAAAATGAAGCAGAGTATGGAAATCCAATTGGTGATACGGAGTCTTCCAAAAGAGATTGGTCCTATTTTACAGCTGATGATCAATCTGAAATTTATTTGGGAGGTGTTTCAATCAGTGATCTTAAAGACAAATTCAAAGTAAGTCAAAACGATCTTCAACCCTACTTACCTGCAAATCCAAGTGAAATCCAAGAGAAAGGAGTTGAAGTCCATTATTTGGGATACTATATGAAGTGGCATCCTCAGGCATGTTATTACTATGCTGTTGAAAACGGAGGCTTTCAGGCTTCGCCCGAAAGAACCCCTGGCACATATTCAAAGTACAATAGCATCGACGATAAAATTGACGATTTACATTATTTTACGACCGGAATAAAATTTGGTATTGGTCGAGCGAGTTATGATGCAGCTCAAGAAATTAGGTCAGGTGACATAACGCGTGATGAGGGAGTGGCTTTAGTGAAAAAATTCGACCATGAATTTCCGGAACGATTTGCGGATGAGCTCTTCTCTTATCTAAGCATATCTGAAAAAGAATTTCCTGAGGCTTCCAAAATGTTTGAAAATCCAATTATGGATAGGCAATATTTTAACTCACTGACCGATAATTTTCGCTCGCCTCACTTATGGTATAACGTTGATGGCATTTGGAAACTCCGACACGCCGTGTGGCACGATCAGAAATGAACCAACAGAGGAATATAAGGCTTATTGCGCGTCTTGATATCAAGGGTCAGAATTTGATCAAGGGTATCCATCTGGAAGGCTTGCGAGTCATGGGTCCACCAAGCCATTTCGCAATGAGGTATTACTTGGAGGGAGCCGATGAATTGATCTACATGGATAGCGTAGCCAGTCTGTATGGAAGGAACCACCTGTCTGATCTTATTCAGGACACGGCGAGGAATATTTTCGTACCCCTTACAGTAGGTGGAGGTATCCGCTCAGTGGAGGATGCTACGCTAATCCTTCGTGCCGGCGCAGATAAGGTCGCAGTCAATACAGCCGCCGTGGCTTCGCCTGAATTGATAATGCGGATATCGGAACGCTACGGAAGCCAGTGTATGGTCCTTTCCGTAGAGGCCAAGCAAGTCGGCCCTAGCCGCTGGGAGGCCTATACAGACAATGGCAGAGAGCGCA
>CAYYXC010000089.1:0-2275 GCA_964475505.1 uncultured Chitinophaga sp. | reverse complement strand
GAAGGCGTCTGCCTTGGAGCAGGGGAAATCCTGTTGACGTCTGTAGACAGGGAAGGTACCCGAAAGGGTTTCGATACGGAATTAATCCGCACGATATCAGGCAATGTATCAGTGCCGGTCATCGCCAGTGGGGGCATGGGTACACCGGAAGATATGATTCCGGCAGTCCGGGACGGAGGTGCAGACGCGATAGCTATGGCTGATATCCTGCATTATGGAAGGGCATCATTTGCGGAATTGCGAAAAGTAGCCAAAGTGGCCGGTTTAACTGTCAGGGATTATGCGTGATAAGAAGGTTGCTATAATTGACTATGGGGTAGGAAACCTCCTCAGTGTACAGCGTGCGATAGAGCACTGTGGTGCCCTAGCACTATGCACCTCGGATCCTGAGACGATCATACAGGCCGATCGAGTAATCCTTCCGGGTGTGGGTGCATTCGGAAAAGCTATGCAGGCCCTTGAACAAAAAGATTTACATCGAGCCATTCATAATGTAGTAGGCAACGGGACACCTCTTTTAGGAATCTGCCTCGGGATGCAGTTACTATTTCAGGATGGTGAGGAGTTTGGCCATCATAAGGGTCTAGCCATCTTGGAAGGAAAGGTTGAAGCTATCCCTTCCAAAACCCCGGATGGAGTTCGTCTCAAGATACCACATATAGGATGGAATGGATTGTCGCGACCTGTCAATGTAGAATGGAAGGGCACCATATTAGAGGGATTGCAGGAGGAGGATAGCTTTTATTTTGTCCATTCCTACCGGGTGCTTCCAACTCAAGAAAGCATTATGATTTCTGATTGCTCCTATGGTGGACTACGATTAGCCGCCGTCGTAGCATCAGGTTCCGTTATGGGTTGTCAATTCCATCCGGAGAAAAGCGGTAGGGCGGGTTTACGTATTTTGGAAAATTTCATCAAACTTGGAGACTGAGATTAAAATATTGATTTTGGTGCCCGCGCGGGCAGGATCCAAGCGCTTACCTGGAAAGAACAAAAGGATTTTGGGCGGAAAGCCCTTAATTTTGTGGACACTCGAGACGGCTCTCGGTCTGCCTGGCATCTGCGATGTACTTGTGTCTACCGATGATCTTGAAATAGCAAAGATAAGTGAGGATGCAGGGGCGCTTGTGCCGTGGCTGCGTCCCCCCGAGATAGGTACGGACACTGCTAGCACAGCGGAGGTTGCATTGCATGCGGTCAATTGGTACGAGGAAAACCGTGGTCCTATCTCGGGAGTCTTATTACTTCAGCCCACACCCCCCTTCCGCAACAGAGAAACTATTGAAAAGGCTATTTCATTGTACATCGAGGGGGATAGCTTACCGGTCATCGGGGTTACGGAATCCCACTACCATCCACTTTGGAGTTTTCGCCTTAATAGAGGAGTAATAGAACCTTATTTTATCGATCATGGCCTAGATAAGCGTTCTCAGGATTTAGATGTCGCTTACTATCCGAATGGTTCGATTTATTTATTCTCTGCTCAAACATTGAGAGAAACAGGTAAGATAATTGGCATCCATAATATTCCTTTAATCATACCACAGGGAAAAATGACTTTAGATATTGACACAGAGCATGATTTTGTGTTGGCCGAAAAATACCTTTAGACTATTGTATAGCCTTAGAGTGAAAACTATGTAGCTCTATTTATACTTCGCCCTTTGACTTGAACTATCTGTGCTTGACTAGAATTCTTAGCGATGAATCAATAGAAAATCTTAGCTTGAAACAATTATTTATAATAAAGACCACCATCTTAGATATAATAACTTTTGATAAAAATTTTATTCACCATACCTAACTTCGATACCGCAGGAAGCGGCAAGGCATTGCTGAATATTGCCAAAGGCCTAAATTCGGAAAGATTTGAGCCACACATCATGTGTATGCACGACCGGGGTGCCTTTTTCGAAGTAGTGAAATCCAGCGGTATTCCAGTTCATACTTCAGAGTATACTGCGAATATGAAACCCTATTGGAAAGGCCTTAGACAATGCTGGAAAATCTCGAGGGAATTCAAACGCATAGCACCTGATATCATTCATTCCTTTCATTATAGTGCGGATTATTCCGAGGCCTTGGCGGCCCGGATAGCGGGTATTAAGTGGGTCTATACAAAAAAAAATATGAGCTGGGGAGGTGCTTCCGCTAATAGTTGGAAGCTCAGAACTTGGCTGGCTGACGGCATTGCCGTGCAAAACACTGATATGCTTCGCGATTTTTTCCCAAATAGCAAGAAGTCATTCCTCATTCCCCGTGGAGTAAATACCTT
>CAYYXC010000088.1:4574-6311 GCA_964475505.1 uncultured Chitinophaga sp. | reverse complement strand
AAATTTACCGGCTTTGGCAGACTCATAAAAACAAAAAACCGATGGAAGGCCATCGGTTTCACAAAATTTTGTGTGCTGATTAACTGAAGAGTCCCTCGTCGTTCTGGCGGAAATAAACTTTATCCTCCAAAAACTCGTGGGTGGCTTGCAGGGCCGGGTTGGGCATGCGCTCATAGGCACGGGAGATCTCGATCTGCTCCTTGTTCTCATGAATCTCCTCCATGCTTTCCGTATGGCTGGCAAACTCCTCCAATTTGTTGTGGAGTTCTTCCTTAATGGCGATATTGATCTGGTTGGCCCGCTTACCAACGATGGCGATTGAAGCGTAGAGGTTGCCGGTTTTAGCCTTCAACTCCTCCAAATTTTTTGTCTCCACGTTGTTAGTAATGCCAGCACTGAGATGGCGACGTAGTTTACTCATTGGTCAGGTTTTTAATGTTATTCTTAGCGTTCGATAAAAATTCATCTACTTCTTTGCGGTATTTGCTGTCGGGAAAGCGATCCACGAATTCATAGCACTCATTGACCACTTGCTCGAATCGCTCCACTTTTTTCTCCTCCACACTCATTTCCGCATAGCGATAATACGATTTGATGATCATCAGCTTATATGCATCCGCGCGGTCGGAGTCGGGATAGTTGTTCAACAGTGCCGTAAAGGCAACCCCGGCAGCCCGGAATTGTCCGACATCATAATACAACTGAGCGCCTTTCTGATCCTTCAATTCCAGTTTTGCCCGGCAGATATCAATGATCTCATTGGCCTGCTTGTTGCGGGTAGATCCGGGATGCGTATTGATGAAAGTCTGCATCATACCCATGGCGCGGATCGTATTGGTTTGGTCCAACTCGGCTTTGGGAGATTGTTTATAATACGAGTACGCACGCATATAATCGATCTCTTCGGCACGAGCACTGTTGGGAAAGATCTCCAAGTAGCTCTTGAACAAATTCTCTGCGTTCATAAAATCACGCAGGTTGTAAGCACAATAAGCGTATTTGTAGTAGATGTCCTCAAACTCTTTGTTGGCCTTGTAATAAGGCATGACATCTTCGTACACTTGTTGTGCCTTGGTGTATTGCTCCTTTGCAAAGAACTGTTCCGCCATGCGCAACTTGTAGGCAGGATCGGGGTTTTTGAGCAGCTTGGTCATGCTGTTGCTGCATCCAGCCAGCATACCCAATGCCAAGCAGCCAATGATCCAAAATCCAACGATTCGTTGCGACATAGGGGGGACAAAGTTAATGATTCAGGGGCAAACCGGGCGGAAATTAAAACAGTTGGGGGAGGTAGGGAGTTAAGGATATTATAAAGCAAAAAAATCCCGCCGGATGGCGGGATTTTTCACAATCTATTCAAGATCAGTTTTTGCGAAGGTTCGGATGCGGGGGCTCTACACGGTTGGGGCCTGTTTCACCTTCGGCAGCTGCGCGCAAGTCAACTGTATTGCAGTCGCCGCCTTGCTGGCCGTAGTTGAAAATAAAGCGATCCATGCTGATGCCCTCTTTGTCAACCAGGTGGTTGATCACGACATTCACGTGATCCCAGCTCATTTGCTGCTCCTTTTTATTGGTAGAGCAATAGCCAATTACCACCACGCGGCAACCGGGGTTGTTACGGATAGCTACAGCGGCTGTAGACAAGGCCGCTTTTGCATCGTCACTGAGTTTGTTAGAACCTGCCTTGAAACTTACGCTGGGCAAAGAACCAATACGGTCTGCGCAGGTAGGTGCAGG
>CAYYXC010000088.1:0-4564 GCA_964475505.1 uncultured Chitinophaga sp. | reverse complement strand
CAATAAGTGGGAGTGATCAACTCCTTATCCTTACAGTCAGGAACACCATCGCCATCGGTATCGAGACTTACGCCATGACTATCAACCGGGCAACCAGCAGGGGTCTGCTCACGGTCGAATTGATCAGTAACGCCATCGCCATCGGTGTCAGCCAATACAGGCTTAGGAAGCTTCATCATGCGAGGGTTGCGGATCTCGCTGTAAGCATAGTCGAGGGGATTAATCCACCACAACGGCTGAACAGCTTTACCACCCAGGTTGATATTCAAACCAACACTCATGAAATTATAAGAGTCATATTCACGGGTTTGAACGGCATCTCCGTAGGGGTGCGACTGCCAGCGCTGACCATCCAACAGGTCATCCTTCACCATAGTCCAACGATCTTCGATCGCCAGGTTGATGCGGTCGTTCAACTTGAAAGCGATACCGATACCAACGGTAGCACTTGGACGGAATGTTTGACCAAAAAGTCTGGAACGAAGACCGCCGTAGTTTTCCGCAGGCGTTTCGAAATCACCATCCAATACATTATTGCGCATATTCTTTATAAAAGAACGTCTGTCCTTGTAAGAAGCAGAGGCAATATTATTGAAGTTATATTTCTGGTTTCCGTTCAGGGCATTCACACGGGTCTCATAAATAGAACCACCGATACCACCGAATCCATAGAAACTCATGGCAGTTTTAGACTTGTGGAAACGCAAGTTGTTCAATGTAACAACACCCTGCAAACTCAAGTCTTGCACCTTTGCTTTGTAGTTATAATAGATCTGCTCGAATGGACGGTTCTGCCCGGTAGAAGAAACCACCGCAATGGTTCCGTTTGGCTGCACAACGGCGCGCGGCGCAGAGTAGCGTTGGTTGGGATCTGCGATGTTCGCACCCCAAGCCGGATTTTTCGCATAGTTAAAGGCAGCGTTGTAACTGTAACCCTTACCTACTCCATTCATGTATTCCATACGCAAAGAGAATATGTATCCAAATGCTTTGCGTACGTGGACGCCGAAACCGGGAGAGAGAATCTGAGCAGGCAGATCACCGCTCACCTGAAACAATCCTCCCTTCACGCCTACTTCCCACTGATTGCGGGGCTTGGCAGGGAAATTATTGGTTCCATTCAGGAACTCTGTGTGCTGCGGCATTCTTTTGGCAGGGATCAAAGAGGAATCTTTGAGATCGAAACCTCCGCCCGTGGTCTGCGCGTACGCCGTGGTTAACAGCGAAGCAAAGACCAGGAACATGACCCGAATAAAGTTGGCTTTCATATACTGGTGTTTGTGGTTAAAAATGTGGCTTTTGAAATTTTGCGCAAAAATACCCAAAATAGAGTATTATCAAAATTTTAGTTCGTTTATTTGCATGGATATCGCATTAACGCTCAATTACTTATTATCAATCTGCTGATGTTGTAAGAAAGCGGGTCAAAAAAATGCCTGAATGTCGGGCAGAGCAATGACCCGCATCAGAACAACGGCTGAGAATCCGCATGAAGCTGCCAAACCACCTGATCGAAGCGGAACTGAAACAGTTCGACCACCTGTTTCAGGATGCGGTTCGCAGCGAAGCGCCCCTGCTGGACCGGATCATGCGATATGTGGTAAAGCGGAAAGGCAAACAGATGCGACCCATGTTCGTATTGCTCTGTGCCAAGCTCTGCGGGGAGATCAATGCGCGCACCTACCGGGCGGCTTCCCTGGTAGAGATCCTGCACACAGCCACCTTAGTGCACGATGACGTGGTGGACGATTCCCTCGAGCGAAGAGGATTCTTTTCAACTTATGCGCTGTGGAAGGCCAAAGCAAATGTTCTGATTGGAGACTATTTGCTGGCCAAAGGTTTGTTGCTGTCACTCGACCATGGAGATCATAAAATCCTCCAAATCCTATCCAATGCCGTACGTAAAATGAGTGAGGGGGAATTGCTTCAATTGGAAAAAGCCAGAAGCCTGAACCTGCAGGAGGATGTTTATTTTGAAATCATCCGAAACAAAACAGCTTCCCTCCTTGCCTCCGCCTGCGCCGCCGGTGCCTGGTCGGCTAGCGAGAACGAATCCACCACCGAACAACTGCGCTTGTTTGGAGAAGCTACCGGAATGGCCTTTCAGATAAAAGATGATCTGTTTGATTATACACAGGAGCGAATTGGTAAGCCCACCGGTAACGACATCAAAGAAAAAAAACTCAGCCTACCTCTTATCTATGCCCTTCAACAGGCAGAGAAATCCGTACGGCGCAGAATGATCTACACACTCAAAAATGAGAACACCGACCGTAACCGTGTCGAATGGGTCATAGATACCGTAAAAGAGTATGGAGGCATTGAATACGCAACAGATAAAATGAATATTTTTAGAACCCAGGCCATTGAACAACTGCACCAATTTCCGGAAGGTCCTGTTAGACAGGGACTAGAGGACATGGTCCAGTTTGTGACCGAGCGAAAATTCTGAGCCTGTTTCCAACCATGCAGAAACGCTGGATAATTAATCGCCCCGACCAAGAAAGGGTAGCACAGTTGCGTCAAGCGCTAAACCTGCAGCCCGCCTTATTGGAGTTACTGATCAACCGAGGCGTAGAGAACCTAGATAGCGCCAAACGATTTTTCCGTCCCGAATCCGAGATACTACACTCCCCTTGGCTCATGAAAGACATGGGGAAAGCCGTGGACCGAATCGAACGCGCGCTATCGAAAAAAGAAAAAATATTGATCTACGGCGATTACGATGTAGACGGCACCAGTTCAGTAGCCAGTCTTTATGCTTTTCTACGCAATCACCACGAGCCACTTGAATTCTATATTCCTCACCGATACAGAGAAGGGTATGGTCTGAGTAAAGCCGGCATTGAACATGCCATCCGCAACAAAGTAGATCTGATCATCACGCTGGACTGTGGGATAAAATCAGTTGATCTCATACAGGAGGCCAAGGAGCATGGTATAGACGTGATCGTGTGCGATCACCACCTCCCCGATCCCATCCTTCCACCGGCCCTTGCGATCCTCAATCCCAAACAATCCGATTGCCCCTACCCCTTCAAAGAACTCTGTGGATGCGGCGTTGGATATAAACTCATGTCTGCGATTTGTGAGCGAATGCAATGGCCGCAGGAAGAGGCAGATGAATACCTCGATCTATTGGCAACCGCCATTGCTGCCGATATTGTTTCTATGCGAGATGAAAATCGAGTGCTTACCTACCGTGGACTGAAAAAAGCAAACGCCAATCCCAACAAAGGCATCCTGGCATTGGCACGCATCAGCGGACTTACGAAAACATTAGACATCCAGAACCTCGTATTCATGATTGCGCCCCGGGTGAATGCAGCAGGAAGAATGGACGATGCAAAAAAAGCAGTGGAACTGTTCACAGCAACCGATGATGCCGTTGCGATGGAATTGGCAAAAGCATTGCATGCCGACAACGACGAACGCAAACAAGCCGATCGCTCCATTACCCAAGAAGCACTCCGCCAGATCGAGGCAAACCCATCCTGGAGCGAGCGTGTATCGACGCTGGTTTTTAATCCCAACTGGCACAAAGGAGTTGTGGGGATCGTAGCATCCCGGCTCATCGAGCATTATCATCGTCCCACCATCGTCCTCACTCAATCCGGTGACGAGGCATCAGGTAGTGCGCGTAGCATACCCGGATTCAATCTCTATGAAGCCATCTACGCCTGTCGTGATCTGCTAACGCGTTATGGGGGACATATGGCTGCCGCCGGAATGAGTCTTCCGGTCAATAATATTGAGGCATTCAGAGAAAAATTTGAGCAAGCCGTACAAAGTACACTCGATCGATCCCTGCTCATCCCTAGTATAAATGTGGATGCAGAGATACGGATTCAGGACATCCACCAAAAATTCTTCGAGATCCTGCGCCAAATGGAACCTTTTGGACCGGATAACGATACGCCCATTTTCTTGGTTCGTAATGTAATGGACACCGGGTATTCTAAAGTAGTCAAAGAAGATCACCTGCGATTTGTGATCAAGCAAGACAACCATCGTATTTCGGGCATTGGCTTTGGTCTCGCCAAAAAAAGTCATCTACTACTCGAAGGCAATCCAATCGACTTGGTCTGTCACATAACAGAAAATGAATTCCAGGGCAATGTCTCCTTGCAACTGCGCGTACTGGACATCCGTGCAGCTGAAACGCAAGGTTAATTTCTCCTACATTTGTAGGCGATGAACAAAACACTCCGCCACCGCTATCAATCTATCGCCTTACTGCTGGCAGTCGTACTGCTATTCCCCTTATCGAAAAGCAGTGCCCAGAGTTCAGCAAACACATTGGATGTCGTTAGCTGGAACATTGAATTCTTTGGTGCACCTTACAATTCCGGTCCACCCAACAAAGACGTTCAAGAAATGAATGCCAAACGGATCATGCGGATGCTGAATGCAGACATCTACGGTGTACTAGAAGTAGTTGACACCATGCGCTGTCGGAGATTGGTGGATTCACTAGGACAAGGTGAGTATGCGTTTGTCATCGCTCCTTATTGCTCAAGTAATACCACGGGGACAGGAAACAGCTGGACCAGCGGGCAAAAAC
>CAYYXC010000087.1:0-6339 GCA_964475505.1 uncultured Chitinophaga sp. | reverse complement strand
CTAGGACACCACCCTTTCACGGTGGTGATACGGGTTCGAATCCCGTACGGGCTACTGAAAAATCCCACCTTCCGGTGGGATTTTTAGTTTGAGGAGTTTGCATAGTTTGGGAGTTTGAGCAGTTACTATCGCCAAAAAATAGTTATCATTGAAAGCACTTGCCGCTATGCCTTTTTAAATACATATGCATCTCACACAAAAATTATGAATCAGTCCACTGCCCGATTGCTGCTACTGGTTACGTCATTTTTAATTACACCGATTTTGCTCGGTCAAACGCGACGGGCGCTGATCGTAGGAATCAATGCATATGCGGCACCCGCCAACACCCCTACTGGCCCGAGAGGGGTGATCAGAGACCTCAGAGGTGCTGTGAATGATGCCCGTGCCATGCAAGCAATCCTGATCAACCGTTTTCAATTTAACCCAACAAAAATCGATAGCCTCTTCGATCAAAAAGCAACCCGCCAGGCCATACTGAACGGTCTTCAAAAACTGCTATCCGAATCGAACCCCAACGATGTTGCTGTTTTCTTTTATGCCGGCCATGGCAGCCAGGTAAAAAATAGTCTCTCCAGGGAGGCAGACCAAAAAGATGAAACGATCGTGCCCGCAGATGCGTGGAAACCCGGCTCCAAGGATATACGCGATAAAGAATTAGCCAAGATCTACAACGAATTCCTGGATAAAGGGGTAAATCTGACCGTCATCAATGATTGCTGCCACAGCGGATCGCTCTCACGCGGACCACAACCGCCCCCTGTGTATCGATTTACCGCAGATGCCAGCTACGATGCCAAAGACGACAGCGACCCCACCCCACCCGAGACCAGAACAGATAAAAATTTTTTGATACTCTCTGCGGCCCAATCAGATGAACTGGCTCAGGAACAACCTTCCCCCGATCAAATCAGCCATGGTGCCTTTAGCCTTGCATTGATGCAGGCACTGGAACAACTTGGTCCCCGTGCCTCAACGGCCCAACTGTTCACCACGGCACGCGCCATATTGAAGAGCAACGGTAAAAAACAAGAACCGGTGATGGGAGCCACTACCACGCGCCAGGAAAAAACACTTTTCGGCATAAGTACAGCAGAGATTGCGGAGCAAAGTGTTGTAGCCGTGATGGACGATCCCAAAAATCCCATGAGCCGCAGAAGAGTCTTTTTGCAAGGGGGATTTGCCGTGGGACTCCGAAAGGAAAACGAATTACTAAAATCAAATGGAAACGACACGCTTGCCTATTTGATCGTTGATTCCGTTTACGGTCCCAATCGCTCACACGCACGACTGATAAAAGGGGATCTAAAAAATCTGCGGGCCGGCGAATACTTGCCCGTCACCAATTGGATCTCCTCCCAGTCACCACTGCTGCAGATCTATATCCCTCCTGTGCTGCCCGATAAAAAACTCATCGAATGGGTTGCCACTGGCATTCAATTGAAAAAAGCAGCGGGAACAAGATGGATGACCGAGCTGGACAAAGAAGATCCCGCTCAATCGATCTATCTCGATGCAGGCGTTTTCCAATTGAACGCAAATGGAAAGAAGTTGCCATATGAAAATAAGCGGCTATCCAAAGAGCAATCCGTTTACCTTGAATTACCCCCTACCACTGCACTCGTGGAAGCCCTAACGCAAGAATTGAAACGCAGAGAAAATCCAACCATTCAATTGGTAGATGACCCAACCCTGGCTCAATACTGGCTGGTTGGCATTATCGACGAAAACAACCAACTGGCCTATCGACTTCGAAGAACGGAGGTGGCAGCCAAGGATAGCCTCGGCAGCTTACCCTTGCTCACCCGTGCCCGGGCTTTGCCCACTTCCTCCTCCGGAACGTTCAAACAAGAAACCGCCGACTTGGAAAAGATCGCGGCGGGCATTTATGAAAATGCGAAGACCATCGCTAAGATCCGCGGATGGCTACAATTGGCCGCACCTCAAATTGAAGGGGACGAATTTCCTTTTAAACTCGTCATCCGAAACAAAGCAACTGGTCAGCCTATTGAACAAGACCAGTATCAAATGGGACAACAGATTCAACTTTTTTTAGAGGCCAAAGAATCGGTAGAAAGACCCCCCAGCAAGAAAAGATATGTGTACTTGTTCATGATCGACCGAAATGGACAAATGCAACTGTTGTACCCATCTTCGGCAGTTGGAAATGTTGACAATAAATTCCCCAAGGTTCGAGACGGAGAATTGGTTCGATCCACCCTACTGGTAGGAGGAAAAGTACAAGGTCCTATCGGCACCGACAGCTACCTGCTCCTGAGCACTGATGAAGCCATCCCCAATTACACACAAGTCTTCAATCAAGAAGGAGTGCGTGCCGTGAGCAGCGCTTTTTCCTTGAAACCCATACTCATGATGGGCATGGAGGGCAATACCCGATCCAATACAAAAACTCCAACGAACTGGAGCTTGATTCGACGATCGATGATCTGCACTCAATAAAAAATCAGCAAGACTTATTCTTAACTTGGGGCGATGAATCAACTGGCTCCTTTAGCAGAGCGGATGCGTCCTAAACGCATCGAGGAGGTGATTGGACAGGAGCATCTCACCGGACCAGGAAAAGTGCTGCGCGTAAGCTTAGAGGCAGGTCGTATTCCCTCGATGATCCTTTGGGGACCACCCGGCACCGGAAAAACCACCTTGGCCAGCACCTTGAGTCAATCGCTTAACCGACCCTTTTATACACTCAGTGCCATCTCCGCGGGTGTTAAAGACATTCGAGAGGTCATTGAACGATCAAAAGGCATGCCCGGGTCGATCTTATTTATCGATGAGATCCACCGTTTCAATAAATCTCAACAAGATGCCCTGCTGGGTGCGGTTGAACGCGGATGGATCACATTAATAGGTGCCACCACCGAAAATCCATCCTTCGAAGTAAATGCCGCTCTGCTAAGCAGGTGTCAAGTCTATACTTTACATCCCCTTGAACCCGCATCCCTTCGAAAGCTGCTGGAATCTGCCATTCAAAAAGATGCCTGGATCGCCTCGAGAAAAGCGATCATTCAAGAGGACCAGGCCCTCATCAGTCTTAGCGGTGGAGATGCAAGGAAGATGCTGAACTTATTTGAGCTATGTCTGGAGCAGCTAAACCCGGGAGAGGCGCTTACCGACAAGGTTGTAATGGATACAGCCAGGCAATTCATTGCCCGATATGATAAAGATGGTGAGCAACACTACGACATCATATCCGCCTTCATCAAATCCATAAGAGGCAGCGACCCCAATGCGGCTGTTTATTGGTTGGCCAGAATGATCGAAGGAGGTGAATCGATCTCTTTCATCGCTCGACGGATGATCATACTCGCGAGTGAAGACATAGGCAATGCCAATCCCACCGCATTGATCCTTGCCAACAACACCTTTGGAGCGGCCGAAAAGATCGGATATCCGGAAGCCCGCATCCTGCTCGCTCAATGTGCCATCTATCTGGCCTCATCCCCCAAAAGCAACGCATCCTACCTGGCCATCGATCAAGCATTAGAAACGGTACGAAAAACAGGCGATCAACCCATCCCATTGCACTTGCGAAATGCACCTACATCCCTTATGAAAAAAGAGGGATACGGCCAAGGCTATCAATATGCGCATCAGTATCCGGGGAATTTTATAGAACAAGAATTCTTGCCGGACCAACTGGCTGAGACACGATTTTATGATCCGGGGAAGAATCCCAGAGAAGAAGAGATCAGGCAATGGCTGCGGAACAGATGGAAAGACAAATACAAGTATTGAATATGCAATGGCGCTTAAAAAAATTCAATGAATTAAGTGTGGAGGAATTGTATGCGATCCTTCAATTAAGATCCATCGTGTTCGTGGTAGAACAGAATTGTCCCTATCTCGATCTCGATGATAAAGACCAAGATGCATGGCATTTCATGGGATGGAAAGAGAATACATTGGTTGCATATACCCGTTTGTTACCGCCGGGATTGGCATTTACTGAATGTTCCATCGGAAGGGTAGTCACCGCTCCTTCTATCAGACGCAGTGGTGTTGGACGAATACTGATGAATAAAAGCATTGATCATTGCTATGAACTATTTGGGAAAGGTCCCATACAAATCGGTGCACAGCGCTACTTGGAAACCTTCTATCAGTCGCTCGGATTTGAATTAAGGGGTTCTCCTTATCTGGAAGACGGGATTCCACACATCCACATGATTTTACGATAATTCTTTTCGTAATTCTCCTACGTACAACCGCTTTTTTAGTTGATTTTCAAGCGTTTTTCCATCGAAAAACGCGGTGAGGGTTTTGTGTGATTCTAGCTTTGGGTCATCATCCTTAGCACGAACACCAAAACCAATCAGATGAAAAATTTTATCAAACTCGGACAGCTCAACGGACTCCTTCTCGGTTTATTCCTGTTGGCTACACCTGCGCAAGCACAGTACTACAGAAGCAGTGGTAAGGTTGAATTGGGCTTGGGCGTTGGGCCGATGTTTGCCTTGACCGACTTGGGCGGCTCTGCTGGAATTGGTCGCAGCTTTCTGAAAGACCTTGACCTTCCCAGAACCAAACCAAGTGTTGGTGTATATGTCACCGCACATCCTGCTGAGTGGTTGGGTATTCGTGTAGCCGCCACACTTGGTGGTGTAGCCGCAGATGATGCCGATGCACCCAGCAACGGAGGAGCAGAAGAGCGTCGCCTCGAGCGCAACCTTCATTTCCGTTCTAAGATTCAAGAAGCATACGCAGCCATCGAGTTCTATCCGACTGCCATTTTTGAGCAGGATAATGAACTCACCGGAAAATTCAGGCCTTATGGTCTTGCCGGCGTAGGCATTTTTCATTTCAACCCCGAAGTAAAAGATGTTGATGGTAGTTGGGTTAAAACACATGGCCTTCGCTTAGAGGGACAAGGCTTTCCGGAATATCCCAACAGCAAACCTTATCAGCTCACTCAAATGAATCTGATCGGTGGATTTGGATTTAAGTATTATATAAACGAATCTATGTACTTGGGTACAGAGGTTGTGTATCGTAAGCTCATGACCGACTACCTGGATGATGCCAGCCAGAACTACTACATCGATCCGATCCATTTCGATAAATATTTACCAGAAGAGCAGGCGATTCAAGCACGTCGTTTGCACTACCGCGCTACCTATTCTTACCCCAGCAGCCGCCCTTATGGAGAATTGGAAGGAAGAGGAGATCCAACTGAGAATGATAGTTATTTCAATACTACTATCCGTTTGGGTTGGAGATTGGGTGCGAGCAGCGGAAGAACACCTCGCGGTCAACTTTGCCCGGTCTTTTAAATCATTGCTGATTCGGAAAACGGTACTTGGTTTTACCCTGATCCGTTCCCTACCCCCTACTACATTCGTACACGCTCTGAATCAAGCTTAGGCCCGCCTCCGGCGGGCCTTTTTTATGATTTCAACTCGAGCCGTAAAAAGGGTGCTGTCAAACTCTGCTTTGAAAATTGAATGTCCTCTGGCTTACCTTGAGTCACGATGGTTCCTCCGCCATCGCCTCCCTCCGGACCAATATCAATGATGTGATCCGCTACTTTAATTACATCCATATTGTGTTCGATGACCAGCACGGTATTGCCTCGGTCAACCAACCGCCCCAAAACCTCCAATAGTTTCCGAATGTCTTCAAAATGCAAACCCGTCGTTGGCTCATCCAAGATATAGATCGTTCGGCCTGTATCGCGTTTGGACAATTCAGTAGATAATTTAATCCGCTGCGCTTCTCCCCCGCTCAAGGTCACTGCCGATTGCCCCAATGTTATATAACCCAACCCTACATCCTGCAATACCTTGACCTTACGGTACAGATAAGGCACTGCCTGAAAGAAATCGACTGCCTCATCTACGGTCATATCCAGCACATCAGAGATCGATTTTCCTTTATATCGGATCTCCAGCGTCTCGCGGTTATAGCGACGACCATTGCATTTCTCACAATGCACATACACGTCGGGCAAGAAATTCATTTCTATTACCCGCATGCCCCCTCCCTCGCAAACAGGACAACGTCCTGTTTTTACGTTGAAAGAGAAACGACCCGCATTGTATCCGCGGATCTTGGACTCAGGCAAGGATGCAAAAAGATTACGGATCTCCGTGAAGAATCCGCAATAAGTAGCTGGATTACTCCTTGGTGTACGACCGATCGGTGCCTGATCGATGTCGATCACCTTATCGATCCACTCCAATCCCTTGATGGATTTATACGGCAACGGCTGTGTCTTCGAACCATAGGCGTGGGCCGACAAGATCGGATACAAGGTTTCGTTTATCAGGGTCGATTTACCACTGCCACTCACGCCGGTAACCACTACGAAACAACCAAGGG
>CAYYXC010000086.1:3129-6357 GCA_964475505.1 uncultured Chitinophaga sp. | reverse complement strand
TGATGGTTGCGACGCTAGCGTCGAAGAGTAGATTGTAGATCGAAGTTGGTCAAACCTCAACCTTCAGTGTTCATGGCTGAAGAATCTTTCCTTTCAGTTTCACTTGAATTCGGACGTCTGCTTTCAATGCTTTAAAGATCCTGATCAAGGTATCAACCTGCGCGTGATGGGCACTATTTTCGATTTTTGATATCTGTGCCTTCTGAACACCTACCCGCTTGCCTAATTGCTCCTGAGTCCATTTTTGCTCCATCCTTGCCGCCTTAACCAATCGGCCTAGAACCGCCATTTCAAGCTTATGATCAAATTGCTGGCGAAGGGCAGTACCGCTCGCACCAACCACTTGAGTGACTACCTGATCAAGAGTATATACATTCAACTTGGCCTTTGACATATTTCAATTGTTATGCGTTTGCTCAAAATAAATCCGCCTCAACCGAACGGCCTTAACGATCTCATTATCTGGAACACGATCAACTTTTTTAATAAACCCCTGTGTTGCCAAAACCAGTGTTTTTGCTGGTTGCCGTTTATCCCAAAAAGCCAAGATCCGGATCCGCTGGTTCCCAAAACGAATACGAAATTCCCATATCTCATCCCTCAACTTCTTAAATAAGGTCGCATCCTTCACCCGTTCTGCCAATGCTATTTTAAGCAAAACCTTCACTCTCATGCCCTTCGGCATACTCATAAGGAATTCATGGGCCTCTTCTAAAAATAATGTTTCAAAAAAGCGTGAGCCAACTTGGTCGTATTCCTTTTTCAAAATTAATAGTTTCTATTAATGGAAACAAATTTTATCTGAAACAAACAACCAAATCTAATATGGCTAACCTCAGAAAGAAATACCACGAAGCGTGGTTTGAAGATGGAAGTTCGAAGAAGGGAATGAAGATCGAAGATCGGAGTTCGAAGTTTGTCAAACCCCAAACTTCAATCTACTCTTCAAACAGCTCTAATCCCCGTTCTTCTTTCTGAAGAAATAAAACGGTACGCCTAAGAACGTAATGACCAATCCCAATACGGAATTGATCACTGGCTGTTTGTCATCCAAGTAATTGGTGACATCGCTGTAAAGGGTAATGACCAGGTATGCAAAAGCAAAAAGAATGAATGCAAGGGTAACGAAGGGATGTCCCCAGATCCGATAGGGACGTGCCGCCTGTGGCTCTTTGCGCCGCAAAAGGAAAATCCCCACTGCACCCAGGCCATAGGCGATCCAGGTAATGAAGACGAACATATCGGCCAGCATATCGAAGGATCCGGTGAGTATAAAAAGACAGGTCCATATGCCATGTAGCCAAAGTGCATTGGCGGGCGTTCCAAACACCAGATGATCTTTTCCAATAGATGAAATGAATACTCGATCCCTTCCCATCGCATAGGTGATCCGCGAAGTGGCCATCACGTTTCCATTGATAGCGCCCAAAGTGCAAAGCACGATCATACCTGCCACTATGGCCTCGGAGGTTCTACCCAACGCCACTCGCATGGCATCAGACGCAACCAAGGGAGAAACGGCCATCTGATCAATCGGCAATACGTAGAGGTAAGCTTGGTTTACGGCTACATAGACCAATACACAGGCCAATACGCCCAACCACAAACTACGGGGAATATTGCGCTGTGGATCACGAATCTCGCCCGCCATAGAACTCACATTTATCCACCCATCATAAGCAAAAAAAGCGCCTGTCATGGCCGCTACAATGCCACTAAGCAGATCGGGATGAAAAACGGTAGAAGATTTTATAAAATTCAATGAACTGCCTTGGTTGGAAAAAAAGATGCCAATTACCAACGCCAGAATCACACCCAATTTCAACAGGGTTGATAGATTCTGAAAATAACTACCAGCTTTCAGGCTGCGTACATTCAAGTACGTAAGCGATAAGATAATGAAGATGGCCAGTAGCTTCACACCGAAATCCTTTAGTGGATACAGATCACCAATGAAAGGAATGTGCCAAACAACTGCTTGAACTTGCGCATCTGAAAATGAAGGCAAATGCAGGAAATGATCGGCATAATAAGCACAGACGAACGTGATGGCGGCGATGGCGGCTGTATTGATGACCGAGAAAGCGGCCCATCCGTATAGAAAGGCAGTAAAATCACCAAACAGTCTTCTGAAGTATACATAGATGCCCCCATTCTCCGGCATCATTGCACCAAGCTCTGCATAGACCAGCGCACCAAATAAAGAGAATAATCCCGCCAAGATCCATACGGCCGTTAACCAAATGGGCGATCCCAATTGTGCGGCCATGGTGGCCGGTTTCATAAATACACCAGAACCGATCACACTTCCGATCACAAGGGCAATGGTGGAACGATAGCCGATTTTTGATGTCGGGGACATGGGAGTGAGTGGAGGGTAGAGAGTAGAGGGTTATGGTTGAGAGCAATATACACAATAACTCAACCGTTCACATCAACCCTCAACCCTCTACTCTCTACCCTCTACTTCCATCCGCTCAACTGTAAAGTTCGCTGCGCAATGCCTTCACTCGATCATCGGCGAGATATTCATCAAAAGTCATCAGTCGATCAATGATACCCTTGGGGGTAAGCTCGATGATGCGGTTGGCAACGGTCTGCATAAATGTATGGTCGTGGCTGGTCAGCAATACAATGCCCTTGTAGTCGGTACATTGTTCGTTGAAACTTTGGATGCTTTCCAGATCGAGGTGGTTGGTGGGTTGATCCAGCAAGACCACATTGGGATTCTGTAACATCATCCGGCTGAGCATGCAACGGACTTTTTCGCCTCCACTGAGGACATTGGTCTTTTTCATCACATCCTCTCCGCTGAAAAGCATCTTTCCCAGGAATCCGCGCAGGAATGGCTCATCCACATCCTTCACATGCTCGGGCACGAACTGTCGTAGCCAATCCATCAAATTATGTTCACCGGTGAAGAACTCACTATTCTCCTGCGGCAGGTAGGCATGTGTAATGGTACTGCCCCACTCGTAGGTACCGCCATCGGCTGGCATGCGTCCGGTGATGATCTCAAAGAAACTGGTGATAGCCAGGGGGTCGCGGCTCATCAAGCCGATCTTATCGCCTTTATTCACCGTGAAGGTCACATTGGAAAACAGGGCACGTCCGTCAACTGAGCGTTGAAGTTTTTCTACGTTGAGGATCTGATTACCCACTTCGCGCAGGGGTTGGAAGATGATGCCCGGGTATTTGCGATAACTTGGTTCGATCTCTTCGATACTG
>CAYYXC010000086.1:2162-3119 GCA_964475505.1 uncultured Chitinophaga sp. | reverse complement strand
CATAAGACGATTCTTAATCATTTGATGATACATCTGAGTTTCTCGAGGGCTTTTTTGCGGGAAGTAGCTTGCTTGCTTTTAGAGGCGTTGGCACTGAATCGGGCAATGAAGTCGATCAGGGCCTGGCGTTTCTCTTCGATCTTCTTATTCTTGTCGCTGAGCTGACGGGCCATGAGTTGAGAAGACTCATACCAGAATGTATAGTTTCCGGTGAAGATCTTGACCTTCTGGCGGTCTACGTCGGCCACATGGGTACAGACCGCATCGAGGAAGTGACGGTCGTGGCTGACCACCAATACGATGTTCTCATAATCAGCCAGGAAATTTTCCAGCCAGCCTATGGTTTCAATATCCAATCCGTTGGTAGGCTCGTCGAGCAACAGAATATCCGGGTTCCCGAAAAGCGCTTGGGCCAACAATACCCGCACTTTGAAATTGGAGGGGATGTCTTTCATGAGGGAGTAATGGAACTCCTCTCCTACGCCCAGTTCACTCAGCAGGGTGGCTGCATCACTGTCGGCGGTATAACCACCCATCTCTCCAAATTCGGCCTCCAGCTCTCCCACTCGCATGCCATCCTCTTCGGAGAAATCGGATTTCGCATAGATGGCTTCGCGTTCTTTGGCGACGGACCAGAGTTTGGTGTGTCCCATCATGACGGTATTAAGAACCGTCTCCTCATCAAACTGAAATTGATTCTGCTTGAGCACAGCCATGCGCTCGCCGGGCTCTACGCTCAAGCCGTTCACAGTAGCGCTTGCCTTGGAGCGCGGCTTGGTGACTCCGGCTACGGTACTCGACACTCCGGCCAAATTAAGTATTGGGCCAGCATCCATTGGTGATTCGCATGCGCATGCCAGCACCATGTCGGTAGCGCAAATTATTCAGCAGTCGTCCAATGTCGGCACCGTGCGCATGGCGATGAAATGCGAGCCGCGCGAGATGGGGGATATGTTC
>CAYYXC010000086.1:1359-2152 GCA_964475505.1 uncultured Chitinophaga sp. | reverse complement strand
CCTTTGTTGGGCTCGATCTCACCACTGAGGATCTTAAGGAAAGTACTTTTGCCGGCTCCGTTGGCGCCGATGATGCCGTAGCAATTGCCTTTGGTGAAATTCAGATTCACCTCTTCGAAGAGAACCCGTTTGCCGTAAGCGAGTTTAATGTCTTTAACCGAAATCATTTTGGTTGAGAGTTGAGGGGTTGAGGGTTGAGACCAGTGGGAAAGCTGGTTGCTTCCTTTGGGGACGCAAAGTTACGAATAGAAACTGAGCCCCCTCAAACCCAAAGCTCAAACTTCAAACTCCAAACCCATACCTCAACCCTATACCCTCTACCCTCTACCCTCTACCCTCAACACCCCCTTTACCCAACAGGCTTATTCAACCGGCGATTGATCAGCCCCATGGCAAAATAGAGTACGGGAGATATGAGGAATTCCTGCATAGAGGCGGCGATTTCCTTCGTTTTGAGACTGACCATACCGAAGGTCCAATCGAACAAACCAATGCCTGTAATGATGCAAAGCAGACTTATGTGAATGAAATGCCAGAGGGTGGACATCCATTTATCCTTTAACTGACCGAGATGATAGGTACCTACCAGGTAAACAGCTACGGTAGTCCCAAACTTGATGACGTGTCGGATCTTTCGGGGGATGGTATAGGTGAAGGCACGGTCAGCAAAAAGCACATAGAACAGTGAGTAGATTATCACCACACAAATAAGACCTCCGATCCATTTCGTTCTGTCGTCCTTATAGATCATGGGCGGGTTCTTTTTGAAAGTTGATACCGGTGGAGAATTTTA
>CAYYXC010000086.1:0-1349 GCA_964475505.1 uncultured Chitinophaga sp. | reverse complement strand
GAAAATCACGCCGTATATAACCATCTTGAAAATATAGTGATGAGCCAGATCAAAATGCTCTTTCCAGCTGGTGATCAGCACACACAAACCGGCACAGCGCAAAATATTTACCACGTGAATGATTACCATTCCGAGCGGAATGAATAGCAGTTTTCTGGTCCAGGGAGCAGGCATGGCCAGAATGAAACCGACATACAATACAAAAAGCTCCAACCCGTTGCAACCGTCCGCAATGTGCAAGAGTTTTTTGCCATTCTTATCGATGCGGCTAACCGGTGCGACCTGAATCTCCCCCTCGAAATTGGTGACATGCAGCATCTCTTTGGCGAGATACTGATTGGATCTGCTGGTCTGATTCAGCAGCCAGACGCTGTGCTCTCCTACGAGATTGGTAAGGGGCCTGTCGAGCGTACGAGAGACAGAAAAGAAACCCAGGTATACTACTTTCCATACAATGAAAACGATCAGTCCCCTTAGTAAAAAAGACTGAACCGGTTTGGGTATGGAAGAAAAAGAAGCGGTAACCCGCCTGAGCAAACCCGTCATTTATCTGTCTTTCGCTTTTCCTGCTTGTATTTACGTAACCGATTGGCTCCATAGCCCAAACCTGCCGCCAGTAGGAATCCAAGCCCCCCATCCACCGGTACACCGGGGTCCTGTCCGGGATCGCCAGGGTCGTTCTCCACCTGAATATCCCCGTCGAGTAATCCTTCCCCACCAGAAAAATCAACCTCCTCCCCGACTGGCAGATCAACTCCTCCTTCCATCGGAATATCCATCGGCAGATCAATAGAGCCGCCTGCCGGAAGATCGATTATAGCATTGGGATCGACCTGAGCTTGAATGGGAAAAGGTGATGACATCAACAGCGCAAACAGCAGCACTGATACAGTCCCCTTATAAATAGTTGATTTCATAAAATGCATTTTTCGTTTCGCTTTGAATGTTATTGTACGATGAGTTTTAGGGACTCCACTCTCTGGGAGGATGCGTCCAGGATATTCACCATGTAAGTGCCAGGCATTAGTGCAGGATTTAGCTTGATATTCTGTATCGCCGTGCCGCCAGCATGCGAGACAATCTGCTGCTGCACCCTTGATCCCTGCAGGTTGTTGAACACCACTGTATAGTTGCCTGCTTTGCGGTTGTGGAACTTCAGGCTCACCTGACCACCAGCTTTAACGGGGTTGGGATAGAGACTCAGGGTGTACGCCGGATCGATGTCCTGCGGCTGCGTCTCTGTCTTCGTGCGGAATACGATGCGGAAGCGATCGCCGCTGCTGGCTGCATTGGCATCCACTTCAAAATCATAAGAGACGGCAGCATCCAGACGCAGAGCCTGCTCGCGG
>CAYYXC010000085.1:2868-6471 GCA_964475505.1 uncultured Chitinophaga sp. | reverse complement strand
CCCTGGTACCAAGGAACGGCGCCATCGGCATCATTGGCCATGATGACCATTGGTGTCTGGATCTTTGGTACTTGAAACAGCGGAGAATTTTTGATATACAGATCCGGTCGCTCCCATAGGGTTGCACCGATACGACTCTGTGATTTCTCGTACTGAAACTGACGATTCAATCCACTCTCCCAACGAATACCACCATATGCACTGGTCATATTGGCAACCGGAGCACCCGACCAAGCCGCTTTGAAAATATTGGTCATAGTCACCAATTGCGCAACCTGTATTCCACCCCAACTCTGCCCCTGGATGCCCATATTCTTCCCGTCGATCCACGGCAATTTTGCCAAGGACTGTGCCGCACTAACAACATAATCGTAAGCATTTTTCGCCGGCTGGCCAACCGTGTAATGGATATCTGGTGAGCAGACGACATATCCGCGGCTTACAAAGAAGGAGATATTCAATCGACTACCGGTGGGCGTGGGAGGAATATATTGATGCAGGGCATCAGTATGTGTTTCGTAGAAATAAAGGATGAGCGGATACTTCTTCTTCGGATCAAAATTCTCTGGCTTGTACAACACACCTGTTGCCGGCTTTCCATTTCCAGCCGTCCATTTATACAATTCGGATGTTCCCCAATTGTACTGCTGCTGTTGTGGATTCAACTGCGTGAGTTTGATTTCATCAACCGTCTTGGATCCGATAGTCCGCGTGAAAAGATCAGGTGATTCCTGGTAACTCTCTCTGGTATAAATCAACCGATCAGCAGATGCGGATTGCTGCACGGCATTGAACAGATGGGGGGTGACAGGTGTAACGGGACTAAACATCAATCTTGTACCATTCCATACGCCTGCCAGCAACTGCTCACTTTTGGTTGCCAAATGAGAACTGCGAAACACAAGACCCTGTCCAACTTTCCATACGCCTTCCTCCGGTTTAGTGCGAAGCATTCTCAATCGGGTATTGGCAGGTCTGCCCCAGTCTGTCAATTGCGTAGGTTGCTTCTTGGTAGCGGTGTCCAATCTCCATAGATCGTGCCGGTCATAAACTACGCAAGCAGTACCATCCTCTAACCATCCAACAAATCCGTACGGATTGGGATCGTCCGGCACATCATTCTCCTCATCCCACAATGGATATTTGATACGGTTCGACAGGTCTCTCTGTTTTGATCCATCCCAAAGCATGTATTGTCTTTTCTTGAGATCGTACCATACCAACTGATTTCCATCCGGTGAAACATTGGATGCCGTAAGCACCGGTGACACACCGCTCGTGATGATTTTTCGCTCTCCTGTTTCTGCATTGATCTCGTATAGATCACGGCGAATCCTACCGGTCCATTGGCTTTCTTTTCGATAACCACTATCGGCCAGTCCATAGAACCGCTGACCATCTCCTTTTGCGCCCAGCAAAACCTGAGGCATAGCGGGAGTGGCCAATTGGACAATCTTTTTCATTTCCATATCTACATATGCCAGGTAATTGCGCTGCAGATCTCTCGTAAGATTATACAGTTGTTGTGTTTGCAGATAATCATCTTCATAATGCCATATATCAAGCTTAACCAGATCCATCTCGATCCGACTGGTGTCTTTAGCTGGTTGTATCGGAGCGGTTCCCAAGAAGAGACGTTTGCCGCTGGGACTAAATGTGAGGGTTGAAAATTCACTGGGCGTATATCCAAGAGGCATACCGGCGCTGTGTCGGTCCACCAATACCACAGCCGAATCCATACCAGAACGATAATGCCAGATACGGTAGTATTTTATCAGTTCTTTGGGGCGGGCATCGCGCTCGGCTAAGAAGACCAGGTCTCGTCCATCCTCGCTAAAATTGAATTGACGAAAATCATTGCCTCCATTGCTAACCAACCGAAGTGAATCGGAAACCAAATCCAAACAATAAACACGGTTTTGGCTCGTAGAATCTAGCGGATCATTAGAACATTCCACTGCCAACTGAAATCCTTTTTTACTGAACTGATAATCGAGCACTTTAGGGATGATGCGTTGCTTTCCGGTTCTCAGATTCATCACTACCAAATCAGTCCCCACTTCATTGGCCGCACCAGTCGACGGATCATCTTCTGCATCGAGGTCTTCTTCTGCTGCTTCATCTCTTTTTTTCTTTTTGACAGGAGCCGTCAGCGATAGGATTTGCATTTGAAGCGAATCAATAACTCTTCCCAGGCTATCGATTCTCGGATCGGGAGCGGGCGCTTTCTTGGGGGGCTTTGCAGCAGTCTCTTTTCCTACATGCCAGGCCACCCATCCACCGGTGGAATCGGGAAACTTATAACTCTTCACGTTGGCAATTTTTCGTACCGAATCGATGGTGAGATCAACCAACAGAAAAGAATCCTTGGGCATTTCCTCTGGCTTGCGCTTCTTGACCTTCGCCTCACGTGTATCGGAAAAACGGGGTTTGATCTTGGCAAAAAGGAAACGGCTATTGGGTTCGAACTGGATATTGTATCCGCGGGGGATGGACCGATCGGTTGGTCTCGCACCGAATCCTCTCCAATACAGCATTCCATCTCCTTCTTGCGGATCGATGGTATAAGCGATCCAATTCCCATTTGGGCTTACGAGCTTCTCCCCTACGCGCTGCCACCCGTCGTACACAGAATGATCAAGTGGTTTTTTTTGTGCAAGCATTGAACCAGTCGCCAGAAACACCAAAATGAGGAGTAAGCCTAAACGATTCATAAAAAAAGATTGTGTGTCGAAGTTCATGTTTTTTGTTCTTTCCTGGATCGAAAGGAGATCCAAGCGTGAATGAGCAGGGCCGCTAGGATGATTGCGGCACCCATGTAAAAGCCTGGATGAAGAAGTTTATCCTCCCGAAAGATCCAAAAAGCCAGTAGAATGCCATACAGCGGTTCCAGTCCATAACTGAGGTTAACGGTAAAGGCGGATAATTTTTTTAGTGCGGCAGCGGATAATTGAAATGCCCATACCGAACAGCCGCCAACTAAGAAAAGGATCCATCCCCAATCAGAAAGGGAGGGCGCATGCGTCCCGATCGTTGAGTAAGACAGATAGAAAGGAAGGATAGCTGATAAAAAAAGAAAGCCACCTGTTTGTTGCCAGGCCAATAAAGAAGTGGCGGAAGTGCGTTGTAAAAATGATCGATTCCAAATAGGAAACAGGGAGGCAAAAAGGGCCGAAATCATCCCCAGCATAATCCCCAAACGATATTGCCAATCGAAATAAAACACCAGATATATTCCCAGCAAGGTGATCAATCCCAAAAAAAGTTCAGACCACCGAAAGGGTGTTCGTAACAACAGGGGCTCGAACAAAGAAGTAAAAAAACCAACCGAAGCAAAACAGACCAAGGCGATGGATACGTTGGCGTATTTTATCGAGGCATAGAAGGTGACCCAATGTGCTGTGGCTACTGCCCCAACGGCCATGATGGATCCGATGGTTCGCCAAGAGATGGAATGTTTTTCTTTTCGGATGAGGATCAAGATCCAGAAAGCAAGTGCGGTAAGTCCGACCCGATACCAGACCAGCCAGGCCTCATTCAGTTCGATCAGCCGACCCAGAATTCCGGTGAAACCGGCCAGCAACACGGCCAGGTGAAGTGGCG
>CAYYXC010000085.1:0-2858 GCA_964475505.1 uncultured Chitinophaga sp. | reverse complement strand
TGTATGTAGGCCTTTTTCAAATGAATGTTTGATCAATCGCCCAGCCAGGCATGCCACCTGAGTTTGAGCACACCCCAAATGCCTTCCTCAATGATGCCACGGTGCATTTTAGAGGTCCCCTGTGTTCGATCTTGAAACACGATGGGAACTTCTTGTATATGAAATCCCGCCCGCCAAGCTTTGAATTTCATTTCAATTTGAAAGGCGTAACCCACGAATCGGATCTTATTCAGATCCAACTGCTCCAGCACCTTACGGGTGTAGCACATGAATCCTGCTGTGGGATCTTTGATGGGCATACCGGTGATGAGTCGGGTATAATAAGAGGCGCCTTTTGAAAGCGCGATGCGATTAAACGGCCAATTCACCACTCCGCCTCCTTTGACATAGCGGGACCCAACCGAGAGGTCAGCTCCTTGGTCTTTACAGGCATTCAACAAACGTGGAAGGTCTTCTGGGTTGTGCGAGAAATCGGCATCCATTTCAAATAGATATTGATACCCATTATCAAGTCCCCATTTGAATCCCGTTAGGTAAGCCGTACCCAGCCCTAATTTTCCGGAGCGCTCCAGCAAATGCAATCGGCCAACATAGGCTGTTTGCATTTGCTTAACCAATGCTGCAGTTCCGTCGGGTGAGCCATCGTCCACCACCAGCAAATGAAAATCCTGCTCGAGCGAAAACACCTTTTCCACCAGGGCTGCTATGTTTTCCCGCTCGTTGTAAGTTGGAACAATGACCAGTGCTTGACTCAAGGCGATTATGATTTCTTAAGAAGGGTGCGCGTATAGATCTCCGTTAACTTTTGCTTAGTGTGTTGCGGGAAATCTCCTTTCATCATCCAATCGTAATACTGGGGTTCGCTGCGGAGTACATCAGCAACAGGTTTGCCTTTGTACTTGCCGAAATTGAATACCTCTACTCCGTTTTCCCAAACAAAGCGGCGGGCAAAGTCTACAATAGGCTCCTCCCCAATGGTTTTAAGGATGCTATCGATGTTATTGCCCAACTGCGGGTATCGTTGAACCTGTGCCAGAAGAATTTCAAAGGTTGCTGTAGCATCGGCCTCAGCACTGTGAGCATCTTCCAGCAATTTATCGCAATAAAACTTATAAGCGGCACTGAGCGTGCGGGGTTCCAATTTGTGAAAAATGGTTTGCACATCCAGCATCCGACGTCCCTTCATATCAAATTCAACCTGCGCCCGGAGGAATTCCTCCATGAGCAGCGGGATATCAAAACGGTTGGAATTGTATCCGGCAAGGTCGCAGCCATCGAGCATTTGCTTTAATTCTTGTGCGAGTTGCTTGAATGTAGGTGCGTCCTTTACCATTTCGTCGGTGATACCATGTACTTCACTGGCGGAGGCAGGAATGGGTATTTCTGGATTGATCAGTTTTCTTTTGACGCTACGGGTTCCGTCGATCAAAATTTTCACAATGGCAATCTCCACAATTCGATCACTTCCGAGGTTCACCCCGGTGGTCTCCAAATCGACGAATGCCAAAGGTTTGGTCAATTGCAACATGTACAAAAAAGGTTTGAGTAAAGGTAATAGATTTTAATCCTTTGTGGGGCCGAGGAAAAACCGTTTATCTTTGCTTATCTATGAAAAGCAGATCCGTCATACTCTTGTTGCTTATTGGCTTTCTTTTCTGCTTATGCGCCTGCACCGCGCCGCGGTACGGATGCCCTTCCAACACCATGAGCAACAGCAAATTCAGGGGATAGTTTATGTGGACTGCGTTGAGGGAGCCGCAACAATTGGCAGCATTGACCGAGGACTCTAACCATGCGCCTCAAGTAATCTTTAAGCACAGTACGCGTTGTTCGATCAGTCGCGTGGCGCTGAGCAGATTTGACCGTGATTTTGAGTCGCCTGTAAATGCATCTTTCTTCCTGTTGGATTTATTGCAATTCAGAAGTATTTCACAATCGATCGCCGAGCAATTTGATATTGTGCACGAATCGCCCCAACTCCTGATCATACGCGATGGAAAATGCGTGTATCATGCAAATCATTTGGAGATAGAGCCGTCGGAAATTCTTACGCATTTGAACGGCGGTTGATCAGAGCCCTTGCGAGTTGATAAAATTGACCAGGGCAGCAGCGTTTTTCAGATTTAGTTTTTTCAGGATATTATACCGATGCACTTCCACGGTTTTGAGGGATAGGTTCAGTTTCTGTGCGATCTCTTTGGAGGAAAGTCCGTCTTTGATCAGTTGTACCACATCCAATTCTCTTCGGGAGAGCACATTCAGATCGGGACCAACCTCACCTGTTTCGTCTAGTTCCAGATGAGCCAGTATGTTTTTTACTTCCTCACAGATGTATTTATTTCCTTTTTGAACCTCGATTAAAGCAGTGAATAGCTCTTCTTTTGAAGAGTTTTTTGTTACGTAACCGGCGGCACCACTTTGAAGCATGCGGCGGGCGTAGGCGGGCATGGAGTGCATGGACATGCCAATCACTTTAGTGGCGGGCACGTATTTGCGAATGAGCTTGGTAGCCTCGAATCCGTTGATGGGAGTCATGTTGATGTCCATCAACACAACAGCCGGATGTTTTTCACGACAGATCTCGAGGGCTTGGTCAACATTATCGGTTTCCCCGATCACATGAAATCGAGGATCCGAATTGAGCAAAAGCGCCCAGGTTTCACGGATGAGCTTGTGATCATCAATCAATAGTATGGTTAGCGGCTCCATGTGCATGGCTAAAGTACAAAAAACATTGCTCCAACCCGCCGTTGTCGGAAAACCAGACATGCGACAAGGTCGCATCGTCCGGGCCGGTACGGATGATCCATTGCACCAGGTGCATGGTTCATTAATTGGTGGAGGCGACCGGAATCGAA
>CAYYXC010000084.1:0-6701 GCA_964475505.1 uncultured Chitinophaga sp. | reverse complement strand
CGGGACTACCGCAGGTAGCACGCTGACCTTTGCAGGCACGTTCGCTCTGTCTGGTCAGTCCACCTTCCTCGGCGCAGTAGACGCGCTTGATTCCGCGTTGAGGGATGAGAGCGAGGCCCGTTATTCAGGTGACGAGACTTTGACGGGATTGATCACAGGGCTTGCCGATAAGTTTGGTGAGAAGCCTGACCACGTCGTTTATGTGAGCGGGGAGTATGGTGATGACAGCTACGGCGGCTCTCTGTATGAGCCGAAAGCCACGATTGCTGCAGCGCTGCTCTCTCTCCCTAATAATGGTAGCCTCGCTCAAGTATTCGTGTTCCCAGGGGTTTATTCCGAGGATATCACGCTGGCTCGCACCAACACGGTCCTTTCGGGTATTTCCCCCACGGGCAGAGGCGGGCACACCTCAATCATTAATGGCAGTATCAATATCGCCCCGAGCTTCAGCGCGGGCGGATTGTTCAATAACCAGATTTCTATTGAGAACTTCCTGATCAATAAGACTGGTGCTAACCCTTGTATCAACTTGGGCGGCACGTTTGTTTACGTTTGTAATGTTCGGAACTGCCAGCTCTTTACCGATAACGCTAATGCCGGCTCTCTCGTTAAGAACACGACGGCGCTGCAGGCTCGCCTGCAGTTCACCAACTGCTCCATTACAAGCACCGCAACGGGTGACAACCATTGTGTGGAGCTTACTGCAGGCTCGCTATTTATGGACACCTGTGAGGTGTATAGGACTAACGGGTCGAGCAGCAGCCGCGCTATCAAATTAAGCGGGACTGCAACTTGTCCTCGCATTACTAACCTGCTCTGCACTGTGTCGAACTGCACTTACGCGGTGCAGTCCAGCGTCGCTATCACGATAGGGAACAGCGTCGTCGGGAACAGCACCGCCAATGGCTCGGGCATCTATATGGGTGCGGGTGTATGCACTGCGCTCTACACCACTTTTGATGTTGCGGTGGGGACGGGACACGTTGTTGACGGTGCTATCGGCTCTGCTTACGTCTACGCCTATAACACCTACATTAACGATGTGACCGTCGGCGCTAACATCTTTAAGGTGGCCCTCGCCGGCTCGCTTCCTGCGGGGCTGTCTCAGGTGGCTTACAGTGGTCTTGCAGAGGACGTTGTCGTCGCTCATACCACGCAGAACTTCACAGTAGCCGCGCAGGACTCCGAGAGCTTCTTTGTGGGTGTGGACGAGAAGTTTGGCGATATTGACACCGCGATTGCCGCCGCCGGTAAAGTAGAGTCCGTTAATGGGGTTTCCCCGCTTGCAGGGTCTAAGGACGTACTGATTTCCGCTGCTGACATCGCGGCAACGATTACTCCGAGCAACTACACCGCGCTGTCGAGCGATCCTATCAGTACGCACCTCTCCGCGATTGATGGGGAGCTGGGATCGCGTGTGCAATCCGTAAACGGTGTGTCGGGCCTGGATATCACCATTAATGCCAGCACTATTATCGCGCCATATGACGCGGAGAACTACACTGCGAGCAGCATTGAGAGTATCACTGCACACCTCACCGCTATTGACGCGGAGTTCGGTGGGCTGTCCGACGTCGCATTCTCCGGCAACTATAGCGATCTCCTGAACGTACCTACGAACAACATCAACCAAGTTATCATTGATAGCACGGCTAACAATGTAGCGTTGAGCGCGGGTAGACACTATCTGTTCTCCGTAGCCACAGGTGCGACGAAATATGTTGATGTCCCTTCGCTTGTGACTCAGGTCAGCGACGGAGACTACATCCGCGTAACAAACTACGGTAATGGTACGGTTGTATTCCGCGAGGTGAGCGACGTCGCTTATATCTTGGATGGCAACATGGTGGAGGGCGGTGTTCAAGCAGGCAGCTTCAGTTTATCTGCGAACACCACAGTGGACCTTTACGGGTTTAAGCGCCCTCCTACGAACCCTGTTGTGTGGCTCGCATATTTTAATAGCAACATCAAGACTGACGCGACGACTGCGGCGGACGGTGGCTTGGCGTATTTTGACCAAGCTACGCAGTCTATCAAGTTTCTTACTACCACGCTTTCTGACGCTGCGACCTCGGGCGAGGCGGCGGATATCAGCGTAGCAAATGCCGCAGTTAACTTCACTGCAGCTACCTTGAACGCTCAGGTCTTTTTTAACGGGATTGACACGAAGCTGGGCCTTTTGTCAACTGCCGCAGGGATCGCTGCTACTCTCAGTGTATCTAACTACACCCCCACCTCGAACACCGTGCGCGGTTATCTTGATGGGCTTGACGATAAGTTTGGAAACGTGGCTGTGGGCGCGGGGGCTCAATACGCGCTGCAAAGGTCCAACGGCAGCGGTGGATTGACTGCCGCAGCATGGAGTAGCGGCGCAGATAACCATCTGCTGCCCTCCACAGACAACCAATATGATTTGGGTAGTGCAGCCGCGCAGCTACGCGCAGCGTATATCACTGCCGTTAAGATTGGTAGCGCGAACCTAGACTTATCGGTTGATGGTAGCAGCAACCTGGTGTTCAACGGCAATATAGTGAAGGATACGGGCGCTCATCTCTTTGATTCTGTTCAGGAGATACCCTCTACTAGCACCACGCTTGCTAAAAACACCTTTTACAGCGTAACAGGCTCGCTCGGGGGCGCTACCTTCACGCTGCCTTCTGACCCTGTAGAGGGCAACGCAATCTATCTGCAGTTTCAGGCAAACCCCTCAATCACTGTGGCTTCATCCTCTGCAAACATCTTGGGGGGTGTGTCGTCCGTAGCATTCTCTGGGCAGGGAAATCAGATACTGTTCGTTTATGACACGACGACAAGCAAGTGGTTGTATTGGCAGGCCCGCCGCGCGGAAGTGTTCGGGGTTACCCAAAACTTCGTAACGCTAACGGGCAGTCAGACTGCGAAGGTGGGGCATGAATATCTGGTTCATAACTCGTCGCTGCTAACAATCACACTTCCGCTGCTTTCCTCGCTCCAGGCTGGCGACCGTGTGGCTGTGCAGCGCGGCTATTTGAGCACCGCAGGTATAGTGGTTAACCCCAATGCAACAGACAGCGGCTTCCAGGTGTTCCGTAGAAGCAAGCGTGGTTATGTGTCTTCTGTCTCTATAGCGTCGCGGGGTGAGCGCACCGAGTTTGTTGTGTCCTCGGACAAGACTAAGTGGGAAGTTAAGGAAGAACACTTCGGCTACACGGTTGTTAACAGCGACGTTACACCTACGGTGCTTGCTGAGTCAGACGCGGTTGTCCGCGTTAACAACATCGGAAACTCCGTTGTTAGACTACCTCCGACAAGCACCACTAGGGACGGGTCAGTCGTATACATTATCGCTGAAGGAGACCGCCAGGTAACAGTGTCCGTGGCCGCTGCAAACTCGGGTGCTGCCCGAGTGCTTGTGGGTGGCACGAGTTATGGTGATAGCATCACCTTTACTATGCTTAGCGGCCGCGTGATCACTGCGTTTTATGACCAGAACTCTGAAGCATGGCTGGTAGAACCACCACTAGGCACATCCGCAGCTTATGACGTGGGGACTGCCGCAGGCAATATTGTAAGGCTTGACGGCTCTGCACGACTTCCTGCAGTGGACGGTAGCTTGCTCACGGGGATCGCCACGGGCAGCGGTCGGCTCACTTTTAGTAAGGAGACGACCAGCTTTACCGCAGTGAAGATGAAGCACCACAGCGTGGACACCACAGGTGGCGCGGTGGTCGCCACACTTCCTGCGCTCTCCAGCGTGGACGAGGGGGATATTATAAGGGTGCGATTGACGATTAAGGGAGGCACTAACGCCGTGTCTATCGTTGGCACTATCAACGGTGCTGCTTCGCCCATTATACTCTCCGTTGTAGGGGAGTCCGCTGAGTTCCTTGCTAACAAGACCGACAACGTTTGGGAGGTCCTATAATGAGAAACGTTAGACTTGAAAAGTCCGTGTATGTGAACGGTGCAATCGCTGTGATCGTATCCTCAAATGGCTGGCGGGTCATGCAAGACACTAAGATTTTTAAGATGGACGCCACAATGGCAGTCCTTCCCGAAGGCGCGGGCTCGACTATTGTGCGCGCCATCAAGAACAACGATACCGAGGACGTCCTTTATGCGGTGGAGTTCAGCGCGGGAGGCGCAACAACTCTCACAGATACAGAGGAGCACACTCTTTCTGTGGGGGACGTTGTCTCGCTGCATATCCCCGAGGTCGCAGCAACCAGCGGGGGGCAAGACCTCCTGGTGCAGTTCTTGTTCCACCCTGTTTCGCGTTAAATCCCATCCAGGGGTGTACTGCAGGCCTTATTAGCAGCTAAAACAAAGCAGTGACGAGCGGCTTCACTTAAACATTTTTTTAACTGCGCTCCTAGAAGTGATAGCATGTGGTACTGAACACATAACATCTTTTGGAGCGCTATTATGAATGGCTACCTCTTGGAGCTTGATGCTGCGGGAAACCTCGTAGTGCCCCTCGACGGAACTGTGGTTCTCAAAACTAAAGGGAATCCCCTGAAGGGGAACATCCCCTTTGTGAGTCTTGAGGAGGCTACAGCTTATTTCGCTTTGTTGCCTATGGCGCAAGAGATTGAGGAAGTCCTGCCCCCCGACCCCGTTGACCCTCAATAAAAGGAGCGTATGAGATGCCAATCATCAAAACCGACAAATATAGAGTCATCGCGGGCGAGCCTATTGCTTCGCAAGTCCGTAATAATGCCGCTCCGTTGTTTGCCGCGCTTAGCCCTTCGGAGGACGCTTTTTATTTCATGGGTAAAGCGTATGATCCGCAGACCTTCAGTTATATGGAGACTGTTCAATCACCTGCGCTAGCTGACACCAGCGTTAACGACTTTCTACCCGAGAATAACAGCATAGTCACTGCAAAACCGTATGCGACTAGCGCACTGGCTAACCCCGCAGTAAACGTCGGATACGCGGTTACGCAGGGGTGGACCACTTGTAAGTCTACATACGCCAACTGCCTAGATAACGACGCTCGGCACAATCAAGGGTTACTGCTGCCCTTTGAGGACGGCGCGGGGGTTAAACACTTCTTTTATTGCACCCAGTTCACGGGTGCGCAGGGCGCGACTGTAGAGGCTGCCCCCGCTGCACCTGCTAGCAGCACAACTTTCTCTAAAATCACACTGGTGCAAGGTGATTCTCTGCAGAGCAGTGTTGTGGCGCGTAGGCAGAATGCAACAGCTAACTACGGAAATATCTCCAGCACCACCTTCATTGGCTATGAGTTTAGACCTGTATTTGTGGATACCGCTACGAAGTCCTTATTTGGTGTGGGGTATGTCGCCTATTCGGTTGCTACAACAACATCTACTTGGAACGCTGACGTGTGGCTTGTGCCTCTACGAGTGCCATATACCACTAACGCGGTGGACGGGAGCTTAACTATCGGTGCGCCCGTGGTGCTATCCACTATCGGGAGAGCAGGCGACTACCGCGCAGGGATGGGCGGCGGCGGCGTGCAGGCTTGGTATTTCTTGGGCCTCGCAGACAACGGCGAAACCCTTTGGCTCTCGGCGCTTGAGAATGACGGCATCGGCCCTGGAAACCCCTGGGCGTCCTCTGGATATGATGCAAACTGGGCAAACGGAACTTACTGGGAGAAAACCACCTATAGACACCGCATCACTATCTACAGCTATAATGTCGGCTCGAATACCGCCACAATCGTGTATGGTCCGCTTGGCGGAGTTACAGGGTGGGTATCTGGCGGCGCGGCAGACTCTCGTGGAAATAACTTCAGCCACTTCGCACAACCCTCCGCTTTTGTTCCGTCCCCGAAGGCAGGAGAGACAAACGTTTTCTATAGTTATCACCTCTTGGTGAACACTAGCGACGTTCCCTCCTTTATCGCTGTGCGCTGGGATAAGGGCGCAGATACTTTCACGGTTGTGCCCTGCAGCATTAATATGGGCGGTTTAGATATCAGCACCGTTTATCAGCATCCCGCCGCCAGAAATAACGTATTTCTAATGGTAGCTCCAAAGGTGGAGGCTACTATAAAAGCGGACGGCAGCTTGTATGTGTCTGTGTTTAACGAACATAAGTGGACCGCTAATATAAGTGCTACTACCACTGCGAATAACTTGATCACCTTTAGCGTCAGCAGCGCAGACCCTACCGCCCTAACATACTTTAACTTCCTCGCGGGGCTCGACGCCCTCGAATCTTTCGCGCACGACGGCAACTGTAGGCAGCTTAACGTGCTGGCTCGAGGTGCGGTTAAGGTATTAACCTTTGGCGCAGGTGGTTTTAGTGTGTCTAGCAGCACCGCAGGCGATTTCTTGGGGTTGAGCAGAGACTCGCTAGGTAATGTGTGGGGCGTGTCCGTAGGTGACACAAACCTATATGCTCCCTCTTTTGGTAGCGTATCCCCTGTCGTGACTAACACGGAGAACTATATCCCTGCGAATCTGGAGCTTATTACCTCGGGTAACACAAATAATGTGTCGTGCGTGTTTGCAGATACCGCTATCAGCTACGCAGGGACAACTCTCAATAAAAACCTCCTGGTTAACGCGTATGACGAGTCGGGCGCTAGAATCGCTAGCACCGTCATTCTGAAGCTGACAAGTAGTGTGGCGACCTTCACAAGTAATGGAGGCACGACACTGACAATCAGCACCAGCGCAGCGACGGATACCTGCAACTACATATGCTGCAGAGTTTGCTAAGACATCAACCGATGGATCAACATC
>CAYYXC010000083.1:0-6723 GCA_964475505.1 uncultured Chitinophaga sp. | reverse complement strand
CCTGCAAAATTAAGGTGTACCGATAGAAACTGGGGGAGTGTTTGATTGAATACTTTTCACTCTTTCCAGATAAAAGGGAAGAGTATGGTGGCGAGCAAAACCACCAATGCATCCAGTCCGATCAAAATCCCGATCGGAACCAGATCGGTTGACAGCGGGATGCTGAATTGCGTGCTCGAAATCTGTTGCAAGAGGATCAACTGAGGCAGGATAAGCGGAAAGCCCAGGATGGCCAAGATGGCCGCGTTTTGCTGTGCTTTGGCGGCAATCGCTGCTAAAAAAGTAAAAATCAAGCTCAGACTTATTCCGCCCAAGAGAACAACCCCCAAAAACCGGAGGGCGCTGATGTAGGGCGCACCAAGAAAGAATCGAAAGAGCACCAGGCTGATGAGGCTCATCAGGGCCATGAGAAGGGTATTGAACAGTAGTTTGGCAAGGACTATGGTGATGGGGTGGGCGAGGGTGTAGTAATAGAGCCATCGTCCCCGACTTTCTTGCATGAATCCTTTAGCAACAGCGTTGGTACATATAAAAAGTTGAATCACCCAGAAGAGTCCATTCCAAACCCTGGGCTCCGGCGCGTCGAGGGAGAGATAAAGTACAAACAAGGTGGAAACCGCGTATAACAGGATGCCATAGAAACTGTATTGCTGACGAAGTTCCAGCAGCAGATCTTTTTTGAAAAGGGTCCAAATAGCTTTGGTCATCGGTTGATATAAAGTCTTATTTGTCGTAACAACTGCGGCATCGTGGTTCGTAGGTCTCTTTGGCGCCCAGCATCACTTGTTCCTCGCTTGCTCCCTTGCGGTAAGAGTAGTTTGCGATATGCCCGCATTGCACGCAAATCGCATGGAGTTTGGTAATAAAATCGGCTTTTGCCAATAAGTTCGGCATTTGCCCAAAGGGCTTTCCGGAGTAATCCATATCCAGCCCTGCTACGATCACCCGGATTCCTTTTTTGGCCAATGCTTCGCACACTTCGGGAAGTTCGCTGTCAAAAAACTGTGCTTCATCAATGCCAATTACAGCAACATCGCCTGCTCCTTCCAGAATGGCGCGTGCGTTTTCTACGGGCTTGGAGTCGATGGCATTGGTGTCGTGAGACACGATCTGTTTTTTGTCGTATCGAGTATCCAGGGCTGGCTTGAAAATGGCTACTGTTTGGTTGGCAATTTTTACTCGCTTGAGTCGTCGGATAAGCTCCTCGGTTTTTCCGCTAAACATAGAGCCACAAATCACTTCGATACTGCCTCTGAGAAGGCCACTGGTATTCGGTTCGATGAACATGTGAATTATTTTTTTGTGTAATCCACGGCAAAAGGCCGTGTGAACACTATTTTTACCTCGGTCAAAGATTTCAAAAATAGCGGAATGGATCGATTTAAGCAGTTGGTGCAGGAATTGAATGGACAATTGGAGGCAGGTGCCGACCCATTGGTATTGCGGCATACGCTGGCCCTGCTGCTGTTAGAATTGGATCGAGCAACGGGAACGGCTGCCCGAACCCTTGGCACAGCCAAAGTAGCGGTGGTAATGCCCCAGCCACATATCCAATTAGATGAATCAACTTTTTCAGTTGCTCCCACACCTGTCGAGGTGCTCCCTGAGCCACCTGTTAAAACGCCCCGGATAGCAGAGGTTAAAAAAGAAAAGGAGAAACCAAAAGCCTCTCCGCTGGTTTTGTTTGACGAAGAGTTTGTGGTGGAGCCTTTGGCCTCAGTTCAGCCGCAGGCTGCTGAATCAAATCTGTACGATGTGATGGAAGAGGTTCCCACACTCTATATGCATCGGGGGGCGGAATTGAATGAGCGCTTACAACCGGCCGCGCCCTCTCTTAACGACCAGCTAAAGCAATCAGCCACGGAGCAAAAAGATCGATTGCGGGAAGGGCCGATCGCGGATTTACGCAAAGCCATTGGTGTCAACGAACGATTCCAGTTTATACGCGAGCTTTTTCGCAACGACGAGGCCATGTATGAGCGGAGCATCAAGACCATCAACCAATTTAAGATCTTTCCCGAGGCAGATTTTTGGATCAACCGTGAATTGAAAACAAAACTCGGATGGCCTTTGGACCACTCGTTGGTGCATCAGTTCGATGCGTTGATCAAAAGGCGTTTTTCCTGAATGTGATGCATGATCCGATCTACCGATCTGGTTCGCTCCTGCACATAGCGAGCTGCATTTTGTCCCACCTCATTTGCTTTTGATGCATCTCCCCACCATTGACTGAGTATCTCTTCCAATTCTTTGCTGCTGTTTTTGACAGCCAGCGTGTACGATCCTTTTGCTGCGGCTAGTCCTACTGCTTCTCGATATTTTTCTATAAATGGACCTGTCAGCACCGGCCTTCCATAAACGGCGGCCTCCAGTACGTTGTGCACACCGCCACTTGTCATCCCCCCGCCTACGTAATTCACCCAGCCGTATCTATAGAGCTGTGACAAGATTCCCACTTCATCAATGATAAGCACATCGGTATTCAAGATGGATGTGTGGGTGAGATTGGAGTATAATATGGCTTCAGGAAAAAGGAATTGCAATTGTTTGATGTGCGAATCGGTTACTTCATGGGGTACGAGGACGATCATTATGCCTTTTGACTGAGTCCATTGCCGAACCGATGCCCACAATTGTTCATCAGCCGGCCAACTGCTTCCTACGATGATGTTGGGTTTTTCGGATAGTAGCCGATCAATTGTTTCTACGGGTCTTTTGCTCTTTGCTATGGCAACTACCCGGTCAAAACGAGTATCACCTCCAACCCTGACATTGTCTTTGATGCCGATCTTCATTAATAGATTAAGGGAATCCTCGTCCTGCACGAATATTTGATCAAAACGCGTGAGCATTTTACGAGGCAGCGCTCCGTACCAGTGAAAAAAAGACATATTGGGTCTGAAATAGGCAGCGATGAGTAGCAGTGGAATGTTTCGGTAGAACAATTTTTTCAAATAGTAAAACCAGAACTCATACTTTACAAATATGACCAGTTTAGGATCAACAATCTCGATGAATCGTTTGGCGTTGCGTGGGCCATCCATCGGCAGGTAAAAGACAAAGTCAGCTCCCTTGTAGTGCTGTTGAATTTCGAAGCCGGAGGGGGAGAAAAATGTCAGTAAAATTTTATGGCCGGGGTAGTTTTTTCTGATGGCTTCCAGTACAGGTCTTCCTTGCTCAAACTCACCCAAGGAGGCGCAATGCATCCAAACGTAAGGTCCGCCTCCTTGCAGCGGGGCTAATTTTTCAAATATTCCTCTTCTTCCTTGGATCCAAGCCCTTGCTTTAGGGTGAAAAGGGGCTACTACCCGGATGAATAAGGGGTAAATCTGGCAAAAGATGAGATAGATCAGTTGGCTCAACCGAAAGATGTTGCTGTTGCTGACAAAAGTAATCCAATGCCTGTTACCCACCTGTTTTCGGTTATTTTTGCCGTCGTTAATCACACCTATGCGACCCATACAGATGGTAGACACCCGCACCCAGTATCACCGTATCAAATCGGAGGTTGATCAGGCGGTGCTGGATGTGATGGAAAGTTCCGCTTTCATTCAAGGCAAACCGGTACAGCAATTTGCAAGCGAGTTAAGCAGTTATCTGCAAGTCTCGCACGTGATCCCATGTGCCAATGGAACCGATGCACTTCAAATTGCCATGATGGCAATTGGGCTTAAGCCTGGAGATGAGGTAATCACTCCTTCATTCACTTATATCGCAACCACGGAGGTCATTGCCTTACTCGGACTCACACCAGTCTTCGTGGAAGTGGATCCCAAGACATTCTGTATGGATCCAAGTTCATTTAAAAATGCCATCACACCACGCACCAAGGCGGTGGTACCGGTTCATTTGTACGGACATGCTGCTCCTATGGAGGAGATATTGCAAATTGCAAACGAACATGGTTTGTATGTCATTGAGGATAATGCTCAGGCCATCGGATGTAATTATCGTTTTTCAAATGGGAAAACAGCCAAGACCGGAACCATGGGGCATATTGGTTGTACATCTTTTTATCCATCTAAAAATTTGGGTGCTTTTGGGGACGGTGGAGCCATTTTTACCAACGATCCGGAACTAGCCAACAAGTTGCGCATGATCGCAAACCATGGTCAGCGCGAACGTTATTATCACGAGGTGGTGGGTTGCAACAGTCGGCTGGACTCTATTCAGGCGGCCATTTTGCGTATCAAACTGACCCATCTCGATCAATACAATCAATCCCGCCAGAAAGTGGCTGCTTATTATAATCAGGCGTTTGCAAATAATCCAAAACTAACCACGCCATATCAAGCGACCTATTCCGATCACGTTTTCCATCAGTACACATTGAAACTCGCTGAAGGAGTGGACCGGGATGCCTTGGTTAAATTTTTATCCGAGCGCGGCGTTCCCTCCATGATTTATTATCCGGTGCCCGGACATCGACAAAAAATGTTTGCTGCATTTGGAACTGATGCCGTCAACATGCCCATTACGGACGCCTTATCTGCTTGTGTTGTATCCCTGCCCATCCATACCGAAATGGACCATGATCAACTAAAGCACATCACCCAATCTGTATTGGATTTTTTGAGTTGATATCATGATATACGAGCAACTTCTTCGCAAGGAAAAAAAGCTGGCGGTGATCGGCTTGGGTTATGTCGGATTACCCATTGCCTTGGCATTTGCCCGAAAAATTTCGGTGATTGGGTTTGACATCAATTCGCAGCGGGTTGATCTTATGCGAAAGGGGATTGATCCCAGCAAGGAATTGTCAGCAGCTGATTTCGAAGATTGTGATATTGAGTTTACGAACTCCATGGATATTTTAAGGCAGGCCAGTTTTTTCATTGTGGCTGTGCCTACTCCGGTGGATGAGCATAATGTTCCCAACTTGATCCCGATCCTGAAAGCTGCCGAAACTGTAGGACATGTGTTGAAGAAAGGTGATTATGTAGTGTTCGAATCTACCGTCTACCCAGGCTGCACAGAGGAAGATTGCCTGCCACTGATGGAGATAAATGCCGGCTTGCGTGTGGGAGTGGATTTCAAATTGGGTTATTCTCCCGAGCGGATCAATCCCGGAGACAAGCAGCATACGTTGTCCCAAGTGGTTAAAATTGTTTCCGCCTGTGATCTGGAGTCACTCGACCAAGTTGCCAAGGTTTATGGATTGGTGGTTGAGGCGGGCGTACACCGTGCATCCAGCATAAAGGTGGCAGAGGCAGCTAAAGTGATTGAAAATACACAGCGGGACCTCAATATTGCGATGATGAATGAACTCTCCATCATATTTGATAGGATGGGTATCAATACCTACGAAGTATTAGAGGCGGCGGGGACAAAGTGGAATTTTTTGAAGTTTCAACCTGGCCTGGTAGGGGGGCATTGCATCGGGGTCGATCCATACTACTTAACGCATAAGGCGAAAGAGTTAGGATATCACTCACAGGTTATACTTTCTGGAAGAAATATCAATGATGGGATGGGTAGGCATATCGCCAACAAGATTATTCAGCATTTGATACGTCAGGTTGGTGATTTGCGCCAAACGAAGGTGTTGGTGAAGGGAGCCACCTTTAAAGAGAATGTTTCCGATATTCGAAATTCAAAAGTCATTGATGTGATACTGGGTTTGCGAGATTTTCTTGTGCAGGTTGATGTGGTCGATCCGCATGCCGATGCCGATGCATTTAGGCATGAATATGGATTTGAACTGGCTCAGGAGATTGGTAGCGATTATGATGCTGTTGTTTTGGCTGTTCCTCATTCCTCGTTCCAAGGATTGAATGATGCCTATTTCGCCTCCCTTACCAAGTCGCACGGTATGATCTTTGATCTAAAAGGAGTTTATCGCAACCAAATTAATAGCCGTCTTTACTGGAGTTTATGATGCAACTTGAATCTACTTTTATTGAGGGTCTCTATATTATCACGCCACGCGTATTTGAGGATTCGCGCGGTTATTTTTTTGAATCTTATAATGAATCTGCTTTTGAGGCGAAGGGGTTATCCTATCGTTGGGTGCAGGATAATCAGTCCAGTTCCTCTCGTGGCGTAGTCAGGGGATTGCATTTTCAAGGTCCTCCACATGCCCAAACCAAGTTGGTGCGTGTATTAAGTGGGGTGATCTTGGATGTGGCGGTGGATATACGGAAAGCTTCGCCTACCTACGGTTTGCACGTAGCAGTTGAATTATCTGCCGAGAATAAAAAACAACTTTTGATTCCAGCCGGTTTTGCCCATGGTTTTGCTGTATTGTCGGACCAGGCGGAAGTGTTATACAAGTGTGATAAATTGTATAACAAGGAGTCAGAAGGAGGTTTGTATTTCAACGATCCAGTATTGGGAATTGATTGGAAAATCGATTTTAGTTCCGCAATAGTATCCGATAAAGACCAGGTCTTACCAACACTAGCAGATTTTCGGTCCCCTTTTTAGTCATGAAAAAAATAACCGTTGCGGTCACGGGTGCACAGGGTCAGTTGGGAAAGTCCCTTCGTGATCTGGCGGCGCTTTATCCGGAGTTTCATTTTGTTTTTTTATCAAGGGAGGATATGCCCATTCATCACTTTGAATTGGTTCGTGCCTTTTTGAATGGAATTAAGCCGGATGTGTTGATTAATGCAGCAGCTTACACGGCAGTGGACCGTGCAGAGCAGGAAAAAGACTTGGCTTTTCAGGTAAATGCCGAAGCTGTGGGCGTGATGGCAGCCTGGTGCGCAAAGCACGGTTCAA